>NZ_BAAHYK010000022.1:0-105468 GCF_054657595.1 Desulfocicer niacini | reverse complement strand
CGGCGGTATAATCCCATTTCCATGCTTTGTTGTGTCAGCGGGCCGACATGGGCTTTATAAGGGGGATTCCCCTTTTTTTCAGCAGTTCATCCAGACTCATTCAAACAACTCAGGGCCTTTCTGCAACAGAAAGTCCAATGCCGTCTGCCGCTGGCTGACATCTTGGTTGCGTACCGCCATGGACATGGCCTTACGGGTGCCCACAAAAACGGCCAGCTTCTTTGCCCGGGTAAGCCCCGTGTATAATAAATTTCTGTACAGCATTTTATAATGCTGGGTCAGCACCGGAATGATCACCACTTCAAACTCGCTGCCCTGGGATTTATGGATGGTGATGGCCCAGGCCAGATCCAGTTCCATGATGTCGTCTCTCTGGTAAAACACTTGGCGCTGATCCGGATAAAAGGCAACGGTGAGGCTGGGCTCTGAATTATCAATGGCAATGATGGTGCCGATGTCGCCGTTGAACACCCCCAGATCATAGTTGTTTCTGCGGTGGATCACCCGGTCCCCGCACCTGAAAATACGTTCTCCCACCTTCAGCTGGGGTTTGCCTTCCCTGAAAGGATTGGCCGCATTCTGGATCACCCGGTTGAGGTTGGAGGTGCCCAGGGAACCCCGGGTCATGGGGGAAAGAATCTGTATCTCCCGCTCCCGGCCAAAGTATTTGGGAATCCATGTCAGGTAAAGCTGGGTCACCACATCCAGGGCTGCATATCCATAGTGAAGGGAGGACCAGGGATGTACCTTTTTTAAGACCGTCGTGAGTTCCGCCACTCGGGAGTCTGCCCGGGCAAGGGCATTGAGGTCTACATGTTGAAATTTCGCAGGGATAGTAAGCTCTGTTTCATAGGGCCTGACGGTTTCGTTGATGCGAAATTCATACAATGGGGCATCTTCATGGTCATCATTGCCATGGGTTGGAAGGCCGTCGCATGGATGATCCGGAAGCCTTTCTTTGTTTTCATGGATATTTTCAGGTGTGAGAATTTTATCTTTTTTTTGATTTTTATTTACGTTCAGATTCAGTGCTTCAGGGTCAGCAGTGCCGGGGGAAAGGCTGTCACCGGAAACCTCCAGGTGGTCAGTGCACAGGCGTTTGACCCGGTCAATGAAGCGAAGCTGTTCCCCGGTGGCCTCATCGGAGTCCATGAACATGCAGTCGGACCCATCCTGCCACACGGAGGGCTTTTTAAAGGGGGATATCACCCAGGGCATCTCCCCCCGGTTGATCTGGTGGGCATACTGGATGATTTTTGATTCCCGGGCCTGGCGGAAAATTTGTGTGAGACGAAAGCAGGGCACCGTATCTGCTGAAATAATGTCTTTTAACACATTGCCGGCCCCCACCGAGGGCAGCTGGTCGGCATCCCCGATGAACAGCACCCGGCTGTCCATGGGTACGGCCTTTAAAAGGGAGGCTGTCAGACTGATGTCCAGCATGGAGCATTCATCCACAATGAGAAAATCCGTGTCCAGGGGCTGGGACTCGTTCTTTTTAAACTCACCGCCCTTCCATTCCAGGAGCCGGTGGATGGTTTTGGCTTCCCGGCCGATGACTTCGCCCATGCGCTGGGCCGCCCGGCCCGTGGGAGCAGCCAGAAGCACTTTAAGGCCCATGGCTTCGGCAAGTTTTACAATCACCTGGGTGGTGGTGGTTTTGCCGCACCCCGGACCCCCGGTGAGGATGGAAAATTTTTCGCACACCACCCGGCCCACGGCCTTTGCCTGTTCATGGCTTAACTTTATTTCCCGGGTTTTGCAGAACAGATCAATCCAGCGCTGTATCCGTTGAAGATCCGCCGGTGGCGGAGGACCCATGCCGGCCACCCGCCGGGCCACATACCGTTCATCAAAATAGAGGGAGCGGGCATAATAACAACGCATGGCGGTGGTGTGTTCCGTGGGCAGTTCCCGCACCATGAGCTGCCTTTCTTCCACCATATGATCCAGTAAGGTGGCCAGCTGATCTTCAATATCAAGTTCCAGAAGTTCCTTTACACTTTCGTTTATCTGGGTGAGGGTGAGATAGCAGTGGCCGTCATTTCTACCGGCTGCCACCACATGGCGGATGCCTGCCATGATTCGCCGGGGGCTGTCTTTGTCAAGGCCGATGCTTAAGGCCACCTTGTCCGCAGAAAAAAAACCGATGCCGTAAAAATCATTGGCCAGCCGATAGGGATCTTCAGTGACAATGGCAATGGCTTTGTCCCCATAGGTTTTGTAAATCCGCACGGCAAAAAGGGTGCTGATGCCGTGGGTCTGTAAAAACATCATCACCTCCCGGATGGATTTGTGCCGGGTCCAGGCATGCCGGATCATCTCCAGTTTTTTTTGGGCAATTCCCGGGATCTGGGTGAGAGATTCCATCTGGGTTTCAAAGATGTTGAGGGTGTCCTGCTTGAAGTGTTTTACGATTTTGCGTGCGGTTTTGGGACCGACCCCTTTGATAAGACCGGAACCAAGATATTTCTCCAGGGCCGCCAGGGTAGCCGGTTTTTTTTCTGTGGCCACCACGGCCTGGAACTGACGTCCAAATTTTGGATGAACGGTCCAGCTCCCCTCAAACACCATGGTGGCACCGGCAAATACCCGGGTCTGATGCACCACCACCGTTTCCTGACCCATGGCATTAAAGGGGGTTACTTTTAAAATGGACCAGCCGTTGTCCGGGTTGTGGAAGGTCACCCGGTCAACAATACCCTCTAAGCGTTCCTGGATAACGCCGATGTGGGGAATGCTGTTTACCATACCTCGGCGTAGGCAGTCTCTGTGTAGGCGGTTTCCATTTTAAATTTGTGACCTTTTTCCATGGCGGCAAGGTCCTGGAAAATTTTACGGGCATCGGCGGAGTCGCAGTCTGCTGCCAGCTTCAGGTACATGTTCATGGCCTCTTCTTCATTTTTCATGGCAATGGCAAAGGCATCGGCCAAGGTCATGCCATCGGATACATCGGGTTTTTCCACGGTTTTGGATATGCCGTAATCACTGCTAGCCTTGAAATGGGAGCCGATGATTTTATTTTTCAACACATTATTTAATATTTTCTGGTGTTTTTTTTCTTCATCGGCAAAGGCGGTGAACATCTCTTTCAAAAAGTCTTTGGTGGTTTTGGCCGCCACTTCTTTATAAAAATTTTCCGCTTCTATCTCTTTTCCAATGGCGTAATTGATGATTCCTTCATAGGTGTTCATGGGGGATGTCTCCTGTTTATATCTCCTCAAAGAAAATTAGGGCATGGTCATAACTTGGGTCACTCGTCATCATTGCGGGCCGACGGGGTCAGGCTATGTGGTATTAGAGCCTGAGTTTTTTTCAGGTTCTATGGTTTTGACAACTATCTGTGTTTCAAGGCAGATTTCAATAAAAGCGTCAATAACGTAAGCCTGAGACTACCCTTATGTGGCCCATGTTGTGACCAAGCCCGAAAATTAAGATAATGCCCTTTTGATGCTTGATTTGCAGTGCCAAGTGTCATGAGTAATTACTGTTTTTTTCAAGTTTTACTATATCTGATTCGTGCTTTTGAAACAACTTTAATTTCCCTTATTTTTCCCATGGCAGGTATTGTGATGGTCTTTGTTTTCGGCCTTGACCAGAATATCTGCCTGCTGTCATAATTGTTGGCTCAACAGCTTTAAGTTTGAGTTATGGTGTAAATCAAAAAGGATTGAAAATATGACTACCTGTACCTATAAAGTAGGATTGGCACTGGGGAGCGGCGCATCCAGGGGCTGGGCGCACATTGGGGTTATTGAGGCGCTGCAGGATGCAAAGATTCCCATTCATCTTGTGACCGGTTGTAGTGTGGGTGCTTTTGTGGGTGCCATTTATGCCAGTGGCGGTCTGGAACGGCTGAAAAAATTTGTCATCGACATGGACGGTGAAAGCATGTTTTCTTTTTCAGATTTCAGCCTGATCCGATCGGGGCTCCTTGATGGGGATAAAAAACTCAGGGCGCTTTTCGGCATGCACAG
Organism: Desulfocicer niacini; assembly: GCF_054657595.1. NCBI lineage: Bacteria > Pseudomonadati > Thermodesulfobacteriota > Desulfobacteria > Desulfobacterales > Desulfobacteraceae > Desulfocicer > Desulfocicer niacini. Next base: position 101,491 of record NZ_BAAHYK010000022.1, on the reverse strand, counting down.
TGATAAAAAAGAATTTGAAGAACTTGCCACCCCCTTGAAAGTGGTTGCCGCCGACATGCACTCCGGGGACCAGGTGGTTTTAGACAGTGGCGATCTGTTCAAGGCACTCCGGGCATCCATGTCTTATCCGGGACTTTTTGCCCCTGTGTTTCATAAGGGCAGATGGCTGATAGATGGCGGAGTGGTGGACCCGGTACCGGTTGGGGTTGCAAGGGCCATGGGGGCAGACATTGTCATTGCCGTGAATCTTGACTCTCAGCTGGTGTCCCGTCGTCGCCAGCAGAAAATCGAAGCAGACACACAGATTCAACCACCCCCGGTGCGCAACGAGTTTCTAAAAAATCTGGCAGCCCGTTATGAAGCCGCTGAAAAAATGATCCGGGAAAGACTGGAACTGCAGAAAGAAAAAAAACAGACTCCCCCCGGTACCCGGCAGGTGATTAATGCCGCCATACAGCTTATGCAGGATCGGATTACCCGGGTCAACTTTGCCGTTAATCCTCCGGATATCCTTATTACCCCTCGTCTGGGAGACCTGAAAATGCTTGATTATGATCAGGTGGAACACTCCATTGAAGAGGGGTACCTTGCCACCCGTGGCAAGATTAATGATATCCGGAGGTTGATGGAAATCCAGGAATCTGTATAACCAGCAATCCGGTCATTTTTTATTTATCGATGATCCCCCTGCTGATGCTGTTGTCAGGGGTAAGCCGGTTCAGTTTCACCATCTGAAAGTCTCTTAGCTTCATCAGGAAATTACCTGTTTCATCCACAAGATCCATATTATAGGTGTCTGTCTCATCGTCAGATGCCGTTCGGGTGGTGAAACACAGATAATTTGTGTTCTTATTTCCCCGGGCCATGAACTCAAGACTGCCGATCTTGTATGGCAGCACCACATAGGAGTCGGTGAAAAACTCAAAGGCCCCGCCGGTCTGGAACATGCCGTCCAGAAGCACCACATCCGTTAAAAATTCCGGTGTGGCCCCATGGGTGAAGAAGGGGGCATCACTTTTATGGGACAACAGGCTTATCAGAGTGGTTCCGTCAAAACTGACAATGTCATGGATGGAGCGGAACAGGTTATCCATGAAAAGGCGCTGGGGGTGATAAATCTGGTTGGCCAACTCCTTTGAATCTGCAACGGGGGTAAACTTCGGGATAGACCGTTTTTCACCGGGCAGGGGGGCGTCCTTTACAATGAGCCGGGCCTTATAGTGCAGCTTTGGATCTCCCATGGCAACACCTGCGGGGTTAATAAACTGGGAGGTAATGGTGCAGTGCCATACGTCGGGATCATCTGCTTCGGCTTTCGTTGAAACAAAAATGGACTTAGGCCGGTTTTTGAGCAGCTTAATGCCGTAGGGAATGGAAAAATCCGTCACCCGGTTGAGATATCCGGTTTTCTCCCGGCTTGCCATGGCCGCTTCGGCCATGGTTTCAACGCCGGTGGCCCCCAGAAAAATGGGGGTGCCGTCCATGGCATGATCCAGAAGAAAGCAGTCCTTTTCTATGGAAAGATGACGGGAAAACACCGTTTCTTTATCTGTTTTTTGTGTCTGCCTGTCCAGAAAAGGTGCCACTGACAGTAGCGAATCCCGGTCAAAGGCCTCATCCAGTCCGGTGATGACCACCTCTGTGGTGACGGTATCGGTCATTTCATCCATGAAAAAATCAATGCCTTCGTGCAGGGGCAAAAACTTCAAGCCCCGTTCGGTGAGTACCTTTTTAACGGTGTCCCGGGTGGCCATGCCGGCCCCGCTCCAGGCGGTCCAGTCCATGACCTTGCATGTGAGATCCTTGTTGTCGGCCTGGGCTTTAAAAAGCATTTTGGCCAGCATGTCATTGGCGGCGGTGTAGTCGGCCTGGCCTTCGTTGCCGAATTTTGCCGTCACCGAAGAAAACCCGATGTGATAGCGCACCGGTTTGCCTTCCAGGGCTGTCATGACATTGCGGCATCCCATGACCTTGGTGTTAAATACCCGGGCAAAGGATGCATATGCTTTTTTATCAAAGGGCATGCTCTCTTCAAGACCTGCGGCATGGATGACACCATCAACGTGATTTATGCCGGACAGGGCATTTTTCACAGCCGAAGTATTGGCTACATCCGCTGACAGATATCTCACGGTCACCCCTTGGGATCTCAGGGTATCAAGGTTCTGGCGGGAAGCCCGGATTGCCATGATGCGATCGGTTTCATTTTTAAGGGCAACCGGTTTGGCACCTTTCATGGTTTCCTTTAACATCGCCATGATGCTAGCCGGCGTGGTGGCGGGGTCAAGGAAGCTTTCATTCACTGTGTCAATGGGGCTTCTGGCCAGAATGACCAGGTTGGTTTTATAAGTTTCCACCACCCGTTGCAGAATTTCAAAGGTGATGCCCCGGGCACCGCCGGTGACAAGCAGGGTGTCCCCGTTTTTGATAAGTCCAGTGCCTGCGTGCTGGGGGCGCTGTTCTTCAAGCTTCAGGATATATTTTCCCGGTCCTCGGTAGCCGGTTTCCACCCGGGTATCATCCGAAAAGAGTTCGTTGATGAACTGTCCGGCAATGAGATCCAGGGATGCCAGGGGTTCCGGGTATGAGAAATCCACCATCTTCACCCGGGTGTGGGGCATCTCCTTGGCAAGGCTTTTCATCATGCCGGAAATACCGGCAAAGCAGGGTTCAACGGTTCCTGTAAGTGCATCCCCATGGGGAAAGATTACCGATTCCAGGGAGAGTGCCGTAAGGAATCGATTTTTTTTATTCAGCGATGTAAAAAATGCCTTCATGAGATGATAAAAGGCATGGACATGGGCTGTTCCTGAAATGTGATTGCTGCCTTTTTCCGGGAAACATAGATTAAGAGGTGCCATATGAATGAAGCCTGCAATATCGTTATGGGCTTTAATAATCCCATCAACAGCTTCTTTGATGGATGCCTCAGATGTCAGATCCACCGGGAACACCTGATGGCAAAAGTCTCCAGCGTTTTGATCCGGTCCCATGCCGATGATCCGGGTATCCTTACCCAGCAACCTGGCTGTTTTTTCTGCAAAACCCACATTGTCCAGGGTCATGACAATTGTTTTTCCTGACAGCTCCATGGTCCCTGGTATGGGACCGGGTACTGCTTTGATGATGGGCACCAGACGTTTAATATCCGATGGTGCAGATGCTTTTGAATCATGCCTCCGGGTGTCCCGGGCAGAAGCGGTCCCCTGCGTTTCTGTGGGGGTACCGGTGCCGCTGGACGGGCCAACGGAGCCATCTGGTGTGCCTTTGTCAGGACCTTTATCTCCGGCTGGCGGGGTGTCCGGCTCCGGAGGCGTGGCCTTGGCATTGATGTAATCGGCCAGCTTTGCAATGGTGTTTAAATCCCGTAATTTGAGATCTTCTGGCACTGGGAACCCAAAATGCCCTGCCGCCTTGGCAAAGATTTCCACCTGTTTAACCGTATCAATTCCCAGGTCGGCTTCCAGATCCAGGGTATCCTCCAGCATGTCCGTGGTGTATCCGGTCTGCTCTGCAATGATTTCCTTTACCTTTTCAAGAGCTCCTGTCGTAGTCGATACAAATGTTCTGGGTACATCTGCAGGCACAGAACTCGTTATTTCTGCATCATTTCCACTTTTTGCCCCTCCATTTCCGGCATCGTCCGTGCCACCGTCAGGCGGCGTATCCGGTCCCAGGGGCGTGGCCTTGGCATTGATGTAATCGGCCAGCTTTGCAATGGTGTTTAAATCCCGTAATTTGAGATCTTCGGGTACTGGGAACCCAAAATGCCCTGCCGCCTTGGCAAAGATTTCCACCTGTTTAACCGTGTCAATTCCCAGGTCGGCTTCCAGATCCAGGGTATCTTCCAGCATGTCCGTGGTGTACCCGGTCTGTTCGGCAATAATTTCCTTTACCTTTTCAAGGGCACCTGTCGCAGCAGATGCAGAGGCTCCAGGTGCAGGCGTACCAGCAGGCACAGAACCCTTTATTCCTGCATCACTTCCTTTTTTTGCCCCTCCATTTCCGGTACCGTCCGTGCCACCGTCAGGCGGTGTATCCGGTTCCAGGGGAGTGGCCTTGGTATTGATGTAATCTGCCAGTTTTGCAATGGTGTTTAAATCCCGTAATTTGAGATCCTCGGGTACTGGGAATCCAAAATGTCCTGCCGCCTTGGCAAAGATTTCCACCTGTTTAACCGTGTCAATTCCCAGGTCGGCTTCCAGATCCAGGGTATCTTCCAGCATATCTTTGGTATACCCGGTCTGCTCTGCAATGATTTCCTTTATTTTGCTCAGAGCTGCGCCAGCAGAATTTCCTGCAGGAACCGCAGGAGCCATTGATGGGGAGGCTTCAGATGCCGGTGATATGGCAGGCGCATCTGCCGATGTTCCGGCCACATTGCTGGGGGGTATCCGAGTGGAAACTGCCCGGGCAGCGGTTGTTTGATCTCCGGCCGGGAATGGGCTTTGCCTGTTTGATACAGCCCTCTGGGAGGACATGGCTTCTGGCATGGACACCGATCCAGGAAGTTTGGCCTGTTTGCCGGGTGCAGGTGCTTCTGTCCCGGGCAGGGCACCGCCAGGACCCGGCACCACACAAAGGGTGTTGTCTATGACCTTGAGTTCCGGATTCACGGCTCCGGAAATGGCCTGGAGCCAGCGGGTGTATGCTGGATTGTTATCAAAGGTGTTTTCCTCAATGCGCTTAATTAACAGAAAGGCAAAGTGCGATCCAAATCCTGCAGCCAGATGCAGTCCATACTCGGACTGTATGGCTTTTTTGCTGCTGAAGTTCAATGCCTTGAAATGATCCGGGATACTGGTGAGGTTGGCAATGGGCGGGGCCTTTCTCTTCTGAAGGGCTTTAACCATGACAACATCTTCAATGGCGGCTCCCAGTGTATGGCCGGTGAATCCCTTGGTGTTGGAAATGCAGATGTGATTCAGGTAATCTTTAAATGCGGTTTTTAAAGCCGTTACTTCCGCATCGGCACTGCCGCCCCGGGCCGGGGTATAGGTTTCATGGGACATGAACAGCAGTTTTTTTGCATACTCGCTTTTTGTCATCTGATGCTGCTGTTCCATGCGGTTGATGAACCTTGTCATTTCACGGGACATGTGGGGGACATCAATATTAAAGGTATGGTAGGCGCTGTTGGCCATGTGGGTACCAAGTATTTCTGCCTGGCCGTTCATGCCTCTGGCCCTTACCCGGGCCGCATTTTCAATGATAAGCCCCACGGCACCGGCCCCCAGGATGGTTCCGTTTCTTTCGGAATCAAAGGGTTTGGCTGCTTCGGACACCCGTTTTTTCACCGTGGCTGCCCCCAGTGCCAGAAAGCCACTGCCCACCCATTGGTTCTGGGCCGGGGATGTGGCATTTTCACCGCCGATGACAATAACACGTTTACATCTTCCAACCCGAATCCAGTCCTCGGCCACACCAATAGCCTGGGTGGTGGAGGCACATGCAGAACTTAAAAGGGTGTTGGGGCCCTTGGCCCGGATGATCTGGGCAAGATGGGCTGCACCCAGGGGACAGGCGTTCATGAGAAAGTTTCTGTCAAATTTGTAGGCACCGAAATTTTCCTGTCTGCTGCCCTTGATTTTAAAGAACCAGTCGGTGATCTTTTCTTTTACGCCCATCTCTTTTACGTTTTCCATGAGATAAAAGTAGATGTTTTCAAATTCTTCGTAGGGCTTTAAATAAAAGCGATCATAGAGATAGCGTTCCATTTCATTTAGCAGGGTTTCATTGCTGGGCCACAACGAGGTGATGATCACACCCGTCTCTTCCTGCATTTCCACCGGCAGGGCAAATCCGTCCGGGATCATTTTTCCGCCTCCGGCAGATGCCTCCTTGTACTGCATGACAAGGGGAATTCCGGCATCCTTTAAGGCTTCAATGCCAGCAGCTACGGCCAGGGCCATGGCAATGTCATACTGGGTTTTAATGCCATACTCGTCTGTGAGGCTGAAATATCCCAGTTGACCGGCCAGCTGGATGACATCTTCGGTTCTGGTGATTTGTACAAATCTTGCATTGCCGTCGGGCTGTTTAAAAAGCCTTGTGATGTTTTTGTCCGTGATGCGTTTTTGGTCTTCGATGGTTAAGGGTTCAATGAAATTGGTACCTTCCAGAATGCGGTCAAAGTTATCCGTGGCAAATACCCTTCTTGCTTTCCCCGGCAGTCCCACGGAAACACCGGAGATAATAATGCGGTCGGTGTTAAAATCAAACCGTTCCAGGGCGTCCACGGCGGCTTCTCTTTTCTGACGTCGGAATTCCTCCTGGAGCAGTTTTTCCGCCAGTTCACTGTTTTGTGCCTTGAATGCCGCAAAATCATCGTCCAGGGACACGGGCATGGGTGCTCTTGTACCTTCCGCTCGAATGTCCATGACCTTTTCTGCACCGCCGGGAACTATCATCTGCCGTTCATCCCGCTGCCGGGTGAAGATGCTGCTGTAGGCGGCCAGGTAAGCCTTGCAGGCCTCAAAGGATTTTATGTCTCCCTGGCGGCGATCCACGGTGACCATGGTCTGGAAATGTACAATATTGATGTTTTTTAAAAGGTTGGCAAGTAACCGACCTGGGCCGACCTCAATGTAGTGGGTCCGGCCGGATTCATAGACATATTCAATGGATTGGATGAACTCCACAGGCGAGGTGATTTGACGGGCCAGAAGATCCTTGACTTCCCGCCGGTTTTCCGGGTAGGGCCGGGCTGTGACATTGGAGATCACCCGGCCAAAGGCGGTGTCGTTAAAGGTGATATTTGCCAGGTAATCCCTGAGTTTTTCAGCGGCTTCCTGGAGAAGCGGGGTGTGAAAGGCCGCCGAAAGATTGAGCTTTTTAAAGATGATGTTTTGAGCAGTGAGATATTGACAAAATGCATCAATGGCAGGGGTTTTGCCGGACACCGCCGTTTGATTTTCTGAATTCTTGTTGGTGATGTAGATGTCCTGGATTCCACTTTGCCGGATAAATGTGGCGGTTTCCTTTTCATTGCGGAACACCACCATGATGCTGCCGGGGTGTTTTTGCGCCGCCTCTTTCATTAGATCAGCCCGTTTGAGCAACAGGCGCATGGCATCGTCAAAATTGAGCATGCCGCTGCAGAACAGCGCTGTGTATTCCCCCACACTGTGGCCGATGAAGCAGTCGGGCTCAAACCCGCCGGCATGGAGTCGGTCAAACAGGGCCGCCGAAGACAGAAATACTGCCGGCTGGGTGTTTTCCGTCAGGTTGAGTCGGTCGTCTTCCCCGAACATCATCTCAAGCAACGAGTACCCCCGCTGCTCCACAAAGATTTCTTCCCCCCGGTCCATGGTGTTTTTGATGTCTGGATCACTGTCATAGAGTTCCTTCATCATGCCCGGGCTCTGGGCACCTTGACCGGACAGCAGAGCCACCATTTTTTGGTGTTTGCCATCCGTGGGGAAGGGGGCTGTGGTGGTCGGTTTCATGCGAATGGCTGTGGCTGGTGGAATGATGCGTTGACTTTTCTCCTTGGAAGCTGCGGCCACGTGGGCCGTTGCCGGGGAAAGGTTTGTCTTCTCTTTGGATACCGAATCCCGGACCGGGATCTCCAGTGCCCTGGAGGCCCGGAGGGTGGCCGGTAGCGGGCTTAAAATCACATGACAGTGATTGCCTCCGATGCCGTTGACATTAAAGGCAAATCGCATGGGTTCCCGCGGGGAAACCGGGGTGATGTCCTTCACAGGTTTGAGTTTTGTGCCGTTTTTAAGGGTGGTATGGGCTTCATCGAGATACCGAAAAGGCAGCAATGTTCTGTTTTTGTTCATGAGCGCAAGCTTGGCCATGACCACCGCCGGGTTGGCCGCCTTGAAATAGCCGAACTGGGTTTTGACATTGCCGCAGGACAGGTCATGGGTGAAGCACTTTTCCGCCACCTGTTTTTCCACCATATCTCCTAAAATATTGGAAAAGGCGAACAGATCAAGATGCTTGACATCTTTTTTCAGTATACCGCTTTCCGTGTAACAGGCATTGATGGTGGACACAAAGGTCTGTTCCGACGGGGCCAGCATATGGTCGGGGACACTGGATTTAATGGTGCAGTGGTTGATCTCCCCCAGGACTTCCATACCCGCTTCTTTTGCTTTTTTAAGGGTGGTCAGGACATGTATGGCGGCCCCTTCCCCCATGGAGTAGCCATCGGCCCGGTCATCAAAGAACCGGGCCGTGTTTTCAGACAATAAACCCAAGCGTTTAAAGGCCATAAGCACCACGGGGTACAGGTTGGCATCCACCCCACCTGCCAGGACAAAGTCCAGATCTTTAAAGGCCAGACTCCGGGCAGCATTGTTGATGGCCACAACGGCGGAGGCGCAAGAGGCATCAACCACATAATTGGCGCCGTTAAGCCCGAAATGGTTGGCTATGCGGCCGGAAATAATGTTGGACAGAAGACCGGGCGTGGTATCCTCATTGTTCTCAGGGAGGCTGGCCCTGATGGCTTTCACCAGCGCCACAGAGATGTCCCGGCTTTTTTGGGTTCCTGCCTTTTCATAACCTGCAATGATTTCGGCCAGAAGGCCTTTTCGCACCCGCAGCACATTTTTGTTCTGACGTTCCCCTGCAATGGTACCGAGGATAACCCCGGTTTTATTTCCCGGAGACAGAAATTTATCCAGCCCGCAGGAGGTGATGGCTTCGTCGGCCGCATCCAGTCCTAACAACTGGCCCCTTTCCAGGGATCTCACCGTTGTAGGGGGCATGCGGTATTTGATGTTGTTGAACTTGAAATCCTTGATTACCCCTGCCTGAATCATGGGCAGGCGGTAGTTGGATTTTTTATCCAGTTCGGCGTAGGCAGCGTTGTCAAAAGCGGATTCGGGGATGGTGGAAAGCTGTTTTTCTCCTGATTTTAAGGTTTCCCAGAACTGAGCTGTATCCGGAGCCCCGGGCAGGCGTACTCCAAGGCCAGCAATGACAATGCGGTCATCGTTGAAATCATATGCAGGATCAGTGAAAATATCCCGTGGCAGCGCTGTATAATCACTTCGGTATTCTTCAATGACAATGTGGTAGTTGATGCCGCCGAATCCATAGGAGCTGACCCCGGCTTTGCGGGTTTTGTTGTCCGGCTCCACCCAGGGGGTTGCCTCTTCTATGATGTACATGGCCGAATTTTTGAGATCATGGTTGGGGGACAGGGTCTCGAAATTGGCATTGGGGGGCAGCACTCCTTTTTTAACGGCCTGCACCGCCTTGACAAGTCCTGCGGCCCCGGCCCCACCCAACAGATGGCCTATCTGGGATTTCACAGAACTGATACCGGTTTTTGATGTGCTGTAAACCTGTTTCAGGGTTTCAAGCTCTGCCTGGTCTCCCATGATGGTGGAGGTACCGTGGGCTTCCACAAAGGAAACATCCTCAGGGGTGACCCGGGGTGCCATGTTTTCAAAGCAGCGTTTCAGTGACAGGATTTGCCCGTTGATGTTGGGGGCGGCAATGGCTTTTCCCCGGCCGTCGGAACTGCTGCCGATGCCTTTGATAACAGCCTGGATGGCGTCATTGTCCCGAAGGGCGTCCTTCATGCGTTTCAGCACAAAAACCGCTGCCCCCTCACCCAGGATGAAGCCATTGGCCCGTTTATCAAAGGGAAAAGAGCCATCCGCAGACAAGGCACCCATTTTGCAGAATCCGATGAAGGATTCCGGGGCCAGATGGGTGTTGACCCCCCCCACGATGACCTGGTCCCTTTCCCCTGAAAGCAGTTCACCCACGGCGGCATCCAGGGCCGTAAAAGAAGAGGCGCAGGCGGCATCCACAATGTAGTTGGGCCCCCGTATGCCCAGGTGACGGGCCACCCGGGAGGCTTCAATGTTTAACAAAATTCCGTGCACCGGGTCATATCCCGGATTGTTACCCTCCATGCCCACGCGTAAATGTTCCACAAGATTTGCCTTTTCCGATTCGGTGAGAAGCGCAAATTCCGGCAGTTTCCTTAACATGGACACCACTTGTGGGAAATGATATTTCAGCTGGAGTTCATTGCCAAGCTCATTGCCAAGGCAGGTGGCGATAATGACGGCCGTGCGCTGGGGATCTTTACAGGCAAAGGAAAGATTCTCGTTGAGGTAGCCTGCATTTTCCACGGCCTGGTAGGCGGCTTCCAGCAGCATTTTCTGGCTTCGGGAAAGTTTGGCGGCCTTGTCATCATTATACCCGAATCGTTCCTGGTCAAAGCGGTAGTTTTCCACAAGACCTGCCAGCATGGTGTAGGATCTGTCTTCGGCACTTTTGTCCGGGTCATAGTAGAGATCTTTTCGGATTCTGTCATCGGGCATTTCCTTGATGGCATAGCGCTTGCCCATGATGTTGTCCCACAGTTGTTCGGGATCTGAAGCTCCTGGCAGAATGCAGCCCATGCCCACAATGGCAATTTCATCGTTGAGGCGGTTTTTCTGGGAGGAAAAAATTTCCAGTTTTCCAAGGTTTCTGTAGAGGGTATCTTTATCTCTAAAATACAGATTGTGGACATCGGGGATGGTCAGGGTTTTATGGAAATAGGCAAGGCTGTCCCCCACCAGGAAGTTTCCCTTTTCCTCCTGGGCATTGTCATCAAACCGGGTGTAGAATTCTTCTCCGGGGCGCTTGAAATCAGGCAGGTAGCCTTTGGCACCGATGAGCAGGGAGCCGATATTGTTTTTTTCAAAGGCCCGTTTGCGCTCTTCTAGGGTTTTTCCCTGTTTGATCATGTCCTTCTCAAGGTTCACCGTCATCCTTGCAAATTCCGTTGGGGCTGTGCGGGATGCAAGGCCCACACTGGTGCCGATGACCACGGTTTTATCGGTTTTACAAAGAATTTCCTGGTACCTTTTTTTCATTGCACCGGTTTCAATGATCTCCTGGGTGAAAAGATAGGCGCTGCCCACCTGTAGTCCGATCTTTACTCCCCGGGCCGCCAGACGGGCCGAAATCCCGGAGATAAACCAGGCGGCAAAACAGGTGGAAATTCCCCCGGCAAAGACCAGGCTGATGCCGGAAAGATCATTTTTTTCATTTTCCAGAAGTCTTGTGATGGCCGCATCCCAAAGTACAAGGCTTGAAAGGGAACCCACATGGCCTCCGGCCTCCTTGCCCTCAAAGATAAACCGGGTACAGCCGTTTTCCATGGCGTTTTTCAGCATGGACACCGACGGGGTGTGCAGATAGGTTTTTGTGCCCGCTTTTTCAAGCTCTATGATCTGGGAGGGAATTCCGCCGGCAAACAAGGCAAAGGGGACCTTGTATTTTTTCACCATGTCCATGTGTTTGGTAATGGCCGGGTTAAAGGCTTCAATACCCACAAGACCCGCACCGAAGTTTTTCACCTGTTTGGCCCCTTTTTCAAGCATGGGTTCTGCCAGAAAATCCGGCAGGCTTCCCACGGCCAGAAAGGGCAGGGCGCCGGCTTTGAGCACCTGGGCTGCAAAATCGGCATTGTCACTGATATTGGCCATAGGACCCTGGATCAGGGGATATGTGGTGCCATGCTCTTTGGCAAGGGGAGAATCTGGTACCACTGGGTCAAAGCTGTCCACCCATTGCAGTTGTTCTCCGATTTCTTTAAAAAAGCCGGGAATCATCTCCTTGATGGAGGTGGCTATCTTTTTGAAGCTCTTGGCAAAAAGAGCGTCTTGTCCCAGAAAAAACAGGGATTGCACGGCGCTGGCATCTGTGTCATCAAGGGCGGTGCTGTTGGCTTTAATCTCCTGGTATACCAGTTCTTTGGCATTGTCCCGGTCGGACCAGAGGATGGCCTTTTCTTTGAGTTCCCGGGCAATTTTTGTACCCAGTTTTGCAAATATCCGGATGATGAAGCTATGATCGGTGGTCACTTCTATGGAATCACTTTCCACGAGATTTTCCAGAAGGGATTTGAAATTTTCCGCCACCGGGGATTCATCGGCTAGCCATACCTGACTGTCCAGAACCACACCGCTGACACCGGCGGCAAACATGCCGGATGCCGTGTTTCTTCCCACACCGCCGTGGATAAAAACGGGTTTCTGGCTGTTTTGCAGATACCATTGCATGAGGATAAATGCAGAATATCCCGACACCCGGCCACCTGCTTCATTGCCCTTGAGGATCAATGCGTGGGGATCAGCGGCTTCAATGGTGTCATTTATGTTGATGTCTTTGACTTCAAGGATGAGTTTTGTATCACCGAATCCGGAAAAAGATACGGGCCCATTGTCTCCGTTCACCGGAATGATCAGCACGTCCAGCTGATCAAGGTGCAGTTCTTTCAGCGTTTCAATAAGGGTGTCACCGGGGGTCACCACCCTTAACCCGAACAGAACACCTGCTTTTTCCAGCTGTTTTGCTCCGTGAATGATTTCATCTTCCGGCATGAATTCGGCATCAAAAACGGGTAGACCACCGGCCTGGAATATTTCAGTGAAAAAACTTAAGGAAAAGACTTTTGTGGGGTTATATACCATCAAGGGCAGTTTTGAATTCAAAATTCGGGTTAACATTTTATCTGGTTTCTCCCATGTAGATTTATATTAAAAAAGAACTCATATATGCAAATATGCCGCCATTGTCACAGCAAATATGAATTTAAAGCGTTTTTTGAATATTAATTTTCTATGCTGCTGTTATCTTATGGTATTTCCTGTATTGATATGCATAGGCTTAGTTGTGTTGAATTTTTAAATTTTATATGCTAAATCAAAAAAACGTACATATGATGATTTGCCACATACATTTAATGCACAGGAGATCGGGTGGTTAAACCCAGAAAATTAAACAGTGAAGAACGGCGTTTTTTCAAGACCGTGTACCATGCCGCCTTTGCCAATCCTTTTGGGGATCTGAGGGAAAAATTGGATCGGACGATTGCCGGACTTTTTCCTTCTGTTTCCCGCAGAGAAAGTGCTGATCGCTGTATTGAAGAAATTGATATCCGGATAAAACAGCTAGAAAAAGAAGGGCGGGCCACCCTTGATGCCTTTAGGGGGCAGGACCAGAACCTCATCCGTGTGGTGTTCCTTTTTGATATTTTTCATAAATTTCGGGATCAGTTTGATCATTTGATCATGGAGCAGATCAGCGCCGGGGATACCCCTGTAAGGGTGTCCTTTGCCCGTGAGGCCATGGCCATGCTTCATAAGCGGGGGTTTCCGGAAAGGTGCTATGACCATTACTTTGCCTTTTCCTTTCAGCTGCGCCGGGCATTTTTTTTCATCTCCAACTCCCTTGTGGGCAGCAGTGCCTGCATGAAGGAGTTGAAACGTAAATTGTGGAATAATGTTTTTACCAGCAACATCGAATGGTATGATAAATACCTGTGGAACCGCATGGAGGATTTTTCCACCCTGATACTCGGAGAAACCGGCACGGGCAAGGGAACTGCTGCCATGGCCGTGGGCCGTAGCGGATTTATTCCCTTTGACAGCAAAAGGGGGTGTTTTGCCGACAGTTTCACCGGTACTTTCATATCCCTGAACCTTTCCCAGTTTCCTGAAACCCTGCTTGAATCAGAATTGTTTGGGCATAGAAAAGGGGCCTTCACAGGTGCTGTGGAGGATTACCCCGGTGTGTTTGAGCGTTGCAGCCCCCACGGTGCCATTTTGCTGGATGAAATCGGTGAAGTTCCCAACCATGTTCAGATTAAATTGTTGCAGGTGCTCCAGGATCGGGTATTTGCCCCCGTGGGAGGGCATGCGAAGTCCCGTTTTCAGGGAAGGGTGATTGCTGCTACCAACCGCAGTATGGCCGATATTGCCGGGGGAGGGGTGCTGAGGGATGATTTTTATTACCGGCTCAGTTCCGATGTCATTGAGGTGCCCCCCTTGCGTAAACGCATTGTCCAGGACCCGGGAGAGCTTGACGCACTTTTGGCCTTCACCGTGGAGCGGATCATGGGAACTGCGTGTGAAGAACTGGTAAAAAAAGTCCTTGGCATGATTGAAAGGGAGCTGGGAAACGATTATAACTGGCCCGGGAATGTCAGGGAACTTGAGCAGTGTGTGAAACAGGTCATGCTCCGGCGCACTTACGAAAGGTTGCAGAAAAAAGGCAGTGATGGGATAAAACACCGACTGATCAAGGGTATAAATAACGGAGATCTCACCGTGTCAGAATTAACTTCGGGGTATCTGCAATTACTTTACCAGAAGCACGGGGCCTATGAAAAAGTGGCTCGGCGGGCTGGAATGGACCGCAGAACCGTTAAAAAATATATTGATGAACAGGGCAATTTTTCATGAATACTAGAAAATTGCCCAGAAACCGGATTTCAGTTTACAGGAACAATATATCATGCTCAATTTTCTTCCCGGCCCGGTAAAGGGCACATTGTCATTTCTATTTTACCTGATCAATACCATGGTGATGTGTACATTTATTTTCATTGTGGCCATGGTGAAATTTGTTGTGCCACAGCCATCCTGCCGGGTGGTGTGTGACCGGTTGCTAATTGGCATTTCAACGGCATGGATCAGTATCAATCTTTTTAATTCTCGCCTTTTCACCCGCGTTGTCTGGGATATCCGGGGTGTGGATACCCTGGAGATGGAAGGATGGTATCTGGTGCTTTCCAATCATCAGTCCTGGATGGATATTCTGGTGCTCCAGACCGTATTCCATGGCAGGATACCCTTTTTGAAGTTTTTTCTAAAAAAAGAACTGATCTGGGTGCCGTTTCTGGGTCTTGCCTGGTGGGCACTGGATTTTCCCTTCATGCGTCGGTATTCCCGGGCGTTTCTGGAAAAACATCCCCATTTAAAGGGAAAGGACCTGGAAAGCACCCGCAGGGCCTGCGAAAAATTTAAAGCCCTTCCCATATCCATTATGAATTTTGTGGAGGGCACCCGGTTTACCTGGGCAAAACATGGGGCACAAAAATCCCCCCACCGGTACCTTTTAAAACCCCGGGCCGGGGGGGTGGCCTTTGTCTTGGGTGCCATGGGAGAAAACATTCACCGCGTTGTTGACGTAACCATTGTCTATCCCCAGGGTGCAGACAGCTTTTGGGGGTTTATTTCCGGGCGGGTGAACCGCATCATCGTGGATGTGAAGTCCATGCCGGTGTCCCAGGACATGGTGGGGGATTTTTTTAATGATGCTTTGTTCAGAGATCGTTTCTGTCAATGGTTAAATGCACTCTGGCGACAGAAAGATGATACGATACATCGCCTTCTGGGACATGTAGATCATAAAGTATCACATGAAATCCCTTCACAGCAGGCTGCTGTATCACCAGAAGACAGCCATGCCTGCCAGGAGAAAGTGGGCATCCACGATGAACTCAAGGTTGCTTCCCGGCAGTAGATAGCCGTTTTCGCACCGGACAATGAGATTTAAAAGAAGGGTGGGAATAATGGCCAGTAGGAATCCGATGGAACCTGTGATCCCAAGGGTGGTGGCAATGAGAAGCATGACGGTTACGCTTGTCAGAACCGTCTTGATAAGGGCCAGACTCTTTTCTTCACCCAGTATCAGGGGTAGGGTTTCTTTGCCGGTGATTCTGTCCCCCTGCATTTCCAGTACATTGAAAAAGGCAGTTCTGGCAAAGACCAGCCCCGTAGCAAAGACAAAGGAAACGGCCACGGCAGAAAAGGTAAAGCTTTCCATGGCTGGCAGAATGGATGTCACAGTCCCCCAGGCAGCGGCAATAAGAAGGGTTTTTGACCCGGGAATATCCTTTAAAGCCTTAAATCTGCTTACGCCTGGTAGAAACGAAAAGATGTCAAGATTATAGGTCAGCCCCAGAAAGCTCATGGTCATAAGTATCATAAAGGCCATGGTGCTGTGGGAAAAGGAAAGTATTAACCCGGCACCGCCACTGACCAGGGCCACCGTGGTCATTTGGGATTTATGGGTTTCGTAGAATTGAGCCCGCTCGGGATGGTTGTACCTGTCCGAAGAGATGGTTAAAAGATTGTTTAAAATCTGCATGGACAATACGTAGAGTCCTGCAACAACGGCATGGATCAGTACATGGTCCAGCTCCTGGAGGTAGGCGCAGGCAAGGGTGAGACACCCGGCACCTGCGGCCAGCAGTACATTGGTTTTCAACAGAAGGTTTCGGACCTGGAAAAACACCCGGTTTTTTTTCTGCCCGGCCCGTATATGCTCTTCAATGGCCCGGCAGGTTTTATTGATGATCCAGTTGGGGGTGGATGCCCCGGCGGTGATGGCAATGGTGTCTGCAGGGTCAATCAATTGGTAATCAATCTCTGAAATATCTTCAATGTGCATGGAGGGTTTGCCCGTGGCCTGGGCAATCTGGGCAAGCCTTTGGGTATTGCCGCTGTGTTTTCCCCCCACCACAATGACGGCATCGCTTTTTTCAGCAATTTCTCTGGTTTCCGCCTGGCGTTTTTCCGTTGAGTGGCAGATGGTGTCATGGATCTTGTAATGGGGGTGATTTTCAGCGATCCAGTGTTTGATCTCCTGGAATAAAGAAGTGTCCTGGGTGGTCTGTGCCACCACCACTGCCTTGTCAAAGGCGGGCAGGGTTTTGACCTCTTTCAGACTGGCGGCGGTGAAGCCTTTTTCCCCAGCATAGCCCAGAAGGCCTCGCACCTCGGGATGATCTGCATCGCCAATGATGATGGCGTTGTAACCCTTATCATGGTGACGGCCGATGATGGTCTGGACCCGGATAACCCGGGGGCAGGTGGCGTCAATGACCTTAAAGCCTGCGGCCTCAAGGGCAGTTTTATCCCGGGGGGGGACCCCGTGGGCACGGATGAGAATGGTCCCTTCTCCCTTTTCGGGAATATCCTTGATACTGGGGATCCCCTTTTCCTGGAGCATTTCCTGGACCTGGGGGTTGTGAATCAGAGGACCAAAGGTGCAGATGGGACCCCCGGTGCGATTGGCGGCATCCAGAACCATATCAACGGCCCGGCGGACCCCCATGCAGAAGCCAGCGGTTTTTGCAACGGTGATTTTCATGAAAGTTTGTCCAGAAGCTGGATGATTCGCTGGAATTCATCCTCGTTTTTAAAACTGATTTCCAGTTTGCCCTTGTTTCCCTTTTTCTTTATTTTTACGCTGGATTGAATTTTTTTGGTAAGGGCGGTGCACAGGGTTTCCAGCTGGGTTTTTTCGGGGGAGGGCGGTTCCAGAACACCGGGTTTTTCCTTTATTTTTTTTACCAGCTGCTCTGTGGACCGCACGGAAAGATCCCTTGAAATAACGGCCTCCCAGGCTTTGATTTGGAGGGCTTGTGCGCCTGCTCCAAGAAGCGCCCTTGCATGACCCATGGAAATTTGGTTTTCTGCAAGGCTTTTGCTGATGGGTTCCGGTAGTTTGAGTAATCTTAAAAAATTGGTGATGGCGGAACGACTTTTTCCGATTTTTTGCGCCACCTTTTCCTGGGTGTATTTAAATTCCATGATGAGACGGTGGTAGGCTTCGGCCTCTTCCAGGGGATTTAAATTTGCCCGCTGGATATTTTCTATGATGGAAACTTCCAGCACCTGTTCATCGGAAAGATTACGGATAATGGCTGGGATGTGGGTCAGATTGGCCCGTCGTGCTGCCCGGAAACGACGTTCTCCGGCAATGAGTTCGTACTTGTCGTTTTGCTTTCTGACAAGCACTGGCTGCAAAACGCCCTGTTCAATAATGGACTCCTTGAGATTCTCCAGATCTTCTTCGGAAAACAGAGTTCTTGGTTGAAACCGGTTGGGGATAATATCATCTATGTCGCACATGAAATAACTGCCCGATTTTTTATCCATGGGCTGAATATCGGGAATGAGGGCAGAGATCCCTCTGCCAAGTCCGGTTTTTCTTACTTTCTTTCCTGTCATCTGTTCAAGAGTTCCTTTGCAAGGGCCAGGTAACTTTTGGCACCGGGGGAGCTGGCATCATAGGAGATCACCGGCATGCCATAACTGGGGGCTTCTGCCAGTTTGACATTGCGGGGAATTTTGGTTTTAAAGATCATTTCCTTAAAATATTTTTCTGCATCCTCCACCACCTGGCGGGCCAGGTTGGTTCTTTTATCATACATGGTTAATAGGATTCCTTCAATGCGCAGGCTGGGATTGAGGGACATTTTAACCCGTTTGATGGTTTCAAGCAACTGGCCAAGCCCTTCCAGGGCAAAAAATTCACTTTGTAGAGGTACAATCACCGCATCTGCGGCGGTGAGTGCATTGAGGGTCAAAAGACTCAGGGAGGGAGGGCAGTCGATGATGATGTACTTGAACTGCGTTGTCACCTTTGACAACAGATCTCCCAGAATTCGTTCCCGCCTTGGCTTATCCATGAATTCCACTTCAAAACCGATGAGGTCCACATTGCATGGCAATATTTTGAGTTTTTTGATTTCCGTGTCACAGATGAGGGATGAAGGAGGCATCTCACCGATCAGGCCGTGATATAGAGATGCCGTTAGACTTGGCTTGTCAATACCAGTGGCTGTGGTGGCATTGGCCTGGGGGTCGCAGTCCACAAGCAGGGTGTCTTTTCCTGAAATGGCAAGGGCTGCTGCCAGATTCACCGCCGTGGTGGTTTTACCCACACCACCTTTCTGATTGGAGATACTTATTGTTGTTGTCATAATAGTCCATTAAGGGAATAAAGGTGCCTTGGCCTGTTAAACATCGATACTCATTATTTTTTGTTATAGCTGCCACGGGCAGACCGTATCCTGGATCGGGCCAGCCCACAATGAAAATTGAAAATCCCTTCTGGTTTGACGGGAGTTCCATATAAAACATACATGGCAATAACCACCTGCCACAAAGAACAATGAAAAAGCCGTTGCTGTTAACACACAATACCTAATATCCAGCACCTGCTTTTTCATATAATGGATCAGCTGACTGATAACATAAAGTTTCTTTCAGCGCAAAAAAAATTTAAATTATTTGTTTTTTATTGAGAACATGTTAAAGAAAGACGATTTGATGCAATAGATAATACAATAAAACTGTGTAAAGCTGTCAGGGCAGGGCTTTTCAGCTTTGAGGTTTTCATGAATTTTTATAAAAAAAAGTGATTAAAAATGAGGTGAAGGTTAATAAAAATGGTGGACAAGAACGTGGGACCGGATATAGCTGAAACGTTGGGTAAAGTGGATTCTCCCGATAAAATGGATGTGATCTTCAGGCAGTACATGGATGATGTCCAGTATGCCCGTCTAAAAACCATAGAAAATGTAGAAGTGCTCAAACGCATCGCCAATGCCATTGCAGTGTGTCGGCCCCGGTCGGTGTTTGTAAACACCGGCAGTGGAGACGATCGTCAGTTTATAAAAGAACTTGCTCTTGAAAATAAAGAAGAAGCACCGCTGGCAATGGAAAATCATACCATTCATTACGACCTGGCACAGGAGCAGGGCCGTATTGTAGATCGTACTTTTTACATAGCAGATGTTGATGAAGAGATCAGCAGTCTTGCCAACCGCATGGAACGTCAAAACGCCCTTGAGGAAATCAACATGCACATGGTCGGCATCATGGCGGGTAAAACCATGATTGTGGGCTTTTACATGCGCGGACCTGTGGGGGCACCTGCATCCAATCCTGCTCTTGAACTGACAAGTTCCGCCTATGTGTCCCACAGTGCAGAAATCCTTTATCGCAATGCCTTTAACGGATTCGATAAAGAGGTGGAAAAGCGAGGGCATTTTTTTACCAACATACATAGTGAAGGGCAGAATCGAACCGAAGATCTTCCCAATGCCCGGGTCTTCATGGACAGACGTTACCGGACCACCTACAGCTATAACTGTACCTATGCTGGCAATACCCTGCTGTTGAAAAAAGGAAATCACCGCTTTGCCGTGGACAAGGCCGTGTATGAAAACCGGGGAAAAGAGTTGTCCGAGCATATGTTTATCACCGGTATTAAAGGCCCAAGTGGGCGGGTATCCTGGTGTGCCGGGGCTGCCCCCAGCGGATGTGGCAAAACCACCACGGCCATGGCCGGGGATTGCTTTGTGGGGGATGATCTGGCCCAGATGTGGATTGCCGGGGACGGGTCTGTTCGCTCCATAAATCCCGAGTGCGGTATTTTCGGCATCCTTGAGGATGTGAACTGGGAGGGTGATCCCCAGCTCATGGAAAATTTGCGTAAACCCGGCACGGAGGTCATATGGACCAATGTGCTTGTGGATGAAGACAAAAAACCTCATTGGGTGGGTAATGGAGAGCCTGCGCCGGAAAAAGGATTTAATTTTCAGGGGGAATGGTATCAGGGAAAGACTGATGCCAATGGCAAGCCGGTGCCCATCTCTCACCCCAATTCCAGATGCACCCTTGCTGCCACGGCATTGGATAATTATTCTCCGGAATCGGAAAATCCCGATGGTGTGGAAACCCGCATGATCACCTACAGCGGCCGGGACAGCGATACCATGCCTCCGGTGTGGGTTGCAAAAAATGAAGAACATGGTGTGGTCTTGGGGGCCTGCATTGTGTCTGCTGCCACGGCAACGGAACTTGGGGTCACAGGGGTTCGGCGGGCACCCTGGGCCAATGCGGCCTTTATTCCCGGGGCACTGGGGGATTATATGGATGCCCAGTTTAAATTCTTTGGTAACCCCGCCATTGCTCTGGAAAAAAAACCCGTCATGGCGGGTCTTAATTATTTTCTCACTGACGTTGCAAGGGGGGGGGATTCCAAAAAACTTTTGGGGGAAAAACGGGATGTAAAAGTATGGCTTTCCTGGCTGGAACGCTATGCCCACCGTGAGGTTAAGAGAATTGAAACCCCCATTGGACATCTGCCCCTGTATGATGATCTGAAGCTTCTTTTCAAGCAGGTCATTGACAAGGAATATCCCCATGAACTCTATGTTAAACAGTTTTCCCTGTACGTTGATAATATTATAAAACGGTTGGATTTCCAGATTGACGCATATTCCCGGGAAAAAAATATTCCAGATACCCTGTTTAAAGTTCTCCATGGTCAGAAGGCAGAACTTATGCTATTAAGACAGCACAAAGGAGCCATAGTGTCTCCCCAGGATATGCTTTGTTCCTGATACGGCACTGCCAAATACTGCAGAACAAACAATCATGGCCAAGGTCAGGGTATGGTTTTTTTATATGAAACGCCGTCCAATGAATTGAAATCTCCGGTGTTTCATTTTTAGTTGTGTCAGGTGTTTTTTGCCATGTGGCTTTTATATAAAAATCCTGGCAAATCAAAATGAGTTTTAACTTTTTGTTGCGGGTAACCCGGGTCCAGAAATGCAGTGTTCCCGTGGCAGCTATATAAAAAAATCTGTTCATTATGTGAAATTAGGTGATCAGGTTTATTATCACAGATATATTGTGGGGATGAAACACCGAAAAGGGGTTTCATCCCCATCTCTTTTAACATTATTTCTAAAGAAGCAGGTGATTGCAAATGGTAAAAATTGAAACTAGCATGGGTGAAATTCAGGTGGAACTGAATGCTGAAAAAGCACCCAAAACCGTGGAAAATTTTCTGGCATATGTGAATGCCGGTCACTATGATGGAACCATATTTCATCGGGTTATTGATGGATTCATGGTCCAGGGTGGCGGCATGACCGAGGACATGAAGGAAAAACCCACCAATGCGCCCATTGAAAACGAAGCAGACAATGGTCTTTCCAATGACGCCTATACCCTTGCCATGGCCAGGACCATGGACCCCCACAGTGCAACAGCACAGTTTTTCATCAATGTTAAGAAAAATGACTTCTTGAATCACACAGCCAAGACCCCCCAGGGATGGGGATATACGGTGTTCGGCAAGGTCACCAAGGGACATGGCGTAATCAATAAAATGAAAGGCGTGGCAACGGGGAACAAAGGGGGACATCAGGATGTTCCCACCCAGACTATCAGCATTTTAAAAGCCGAAGTCATAGACGCTTAAGCCCTTAATCAATGCCTTCGTCAATTTTAAAAATCTGCTTCGATCAGAGGGGTAAGGCTCAATATGTTCTATGTTTATTATTTCCAGAACACATCTTATGCCTGGCAAACTGATCAAGAATATAATTGGCGAAGGTATAGTTGTTGTCAGCATTTCACGAGATGTCATCCTTGCTACACATCCCTTTCTTGAATTCATGACGGTCAATATGGATAGCTGTTCTGACCGTTCCCCCGGATTGACTTTAGTTGGGTATTTGACCAGTGGTATATTTATTTATGTCTGGTGAATGATATTTATTATATATGTATACCCTGTTTTGTGTTATGTGTTTATTTGTTTTTTTTATTTGGAGCTCTGATTATATTGTCTTGTTGTCTTTGAAAAAGTTTGCTACACATTCCCATTGAGATTCTGTGAAATGTAATGTTTCAGATAAGGCTTTCTTCAGGAACG
This sequence comes from Desulfocicer niacini, assembly GCF_054657595.1. Classification (NCBI taxonomy): domain Bacteria; kingdom Pseudomonadati; phylum Thermodesulfobacteriota; class Desulfobacteria; order Desulfobacterales; family Desulfobacteraceae; genus Desulfocicer; species Desulfocicer niacini. The sequence goes on along the minus strand of NZ_BAAHYK010000022.1, from coordinate 79,213 downwards.
CATTCGTTTTCAATGTCATCTGTCATCATGTCAGTGACATGGGGAATTATGAATCCAACTCTTGGCAGATATTCTTGGCAAACTCGTTTAAAGGAAAGTGAATGGGCTATATAATTTTATCTTGATTTTATTGGTTTTATCTGGTTATGATCATTTACCAAAAACATGTTGTGCATTTTTTGAAAATTTGAGACACACAATGATGCGTCTCACCGCATATACTGAAAAGATTTTGATTGCAGGAGGTATAAATGTTTAAAATTGTCCACCGGGAAGAGATGGCGCAGGGGACCATCGTATTGAACGAAATTGAGGCACCCCGCATTGCCGTCAAGGCAAAACCCGGTCAGTTTGTAATTCTTCAGGCCAATGAGACCGGCGAGCGGGTTCCATTGACCATGGCCGACGTGGACCCGGAAAAGGGTACCATTACAATCATCTACATGATTGTTGGAAAATCCACCACTCTCTTTGGGCGCATGGCCGTGGGCCAGGAATATTATGCGGTCATAGGGCCCCTTGGCAAAGCCACCCATCTTGAGAAAAAGGGAAAGGTGGTGTGCGTGGGCGGCGGCACCGGTATCGCCGTGCTTCATCCCATCACCCGGGGCCTGAAAGAAGTGGGCAACGAGGTTATCACCATCCTGGGTTCCCGGAATAAAGACCTGCTGATTCTGGAAGATAAAATGGCAAAGGTGTCAGACACTCTGCATATCTGCACTGATGATGGTTCCAAGGGGCACCATGGATTTGTAACCGACATACTTAAAGATGTCCTTGCAAAAGAAGACATCAGTCTGGTGGTGGCAATAGGTCCTGTCCCCATGATGAAGTTTGTCTCCATGATTACCAAAGAAAGCAATGTGGAAACCCTGGTCAGCCTGAACCCCATTATGGTGGATGGTACCGGTATGTGCGGCGGATGTCGGGTTTCTGTGGGGGGGGAAACCAAATTTGCATGTGTTGATGGCCCCGAATTTGATGGTCATAAAGTGGATTACGATGAATTGTCCAAACGTCTCCAGGCATATCAGCCAGAAGAAAAACTCAGCATGAACGGATGTAGGTGTAAATAAGTTTCCTGCTGTCACAGGCGTTTTATTTTTTTTGTTTTGGCAACTATGCCCGTGTGGGCATGTATTTTATACTGGAGGATGTAATGGCAGAAACGAAAGTCAAAAAAGAGAAGACACCACGGGTGAAAATGCCTGAACAGGCACCCGATGTGAGAAATAGAAATTTTAAAGAGGTCCCCTTGGGCCTGACACCGGAAATGGCACAGCTGGAAGCATCCCGGTGCCTGCAGTGCAAAAAACCCGCCTGTGTGGAGGGTTGTCCTGTGTCCGTCAATATTCCGGGCTTTATTAATAAAATTGTTGAAGGTGATTTTGCCGGTGCCGCAGGAGTTCTGTGGGAAAAAAATGCTTTGCCTGCGGTGTGTGGTCGGGTGTGTCCCCAGGAAATTCAGTGTGAAGGCCGATGCATTGTGGGCAAGAAAGACAAGCCGGTGGCCATTGGTTATCTTGAGCGGTTTGCTGCGGATTATGCCCGGAACAGCGGTGAAGCCACCCTTCCCAAGGTGGCGGCAAAAACCGGTAAAAAAGTGGCTGTGGTGGGTTCCGGCCCGTCGGGCCTCACCGTGGCAGGCGATCTTATTGTCAAAGGACATGAAGTCACTATTTTTGAAGCCTTTCATAAAACTGGCGGTGTATTGGTGTATGGTATCCCTGAGTTTAGGCTTCCCAAGGACATTGTGGGATCTGAAGTGGCAACCCTGGAAAAACTGGGCGTAAAAATTGAGACAAACAGTGTGGTGGGCACCACCCTCACCGTTGACGAATTGTTTGAAGAGGGGTATGATGCCGTTTATGTGGGCGTGGGTGCCGGGCTTCCCCGGTTCATGAATCTGCCCGGGGAAAATCTCATCGGTGTTTTTTCTGCCAATGAATACCTCACCCGCACCAATCTCATGAAGGCCTATCTATTCCCCGAATATGACACCCCGGTGGCCAAGGGTAAAAATGTTGTGGTCCTGGGTGCCGGAAATGTGGCCATGGATTCAGCACGAACAGCCATGCGTCTGGGAGCAGATTCAGTGAAGGTTGTGTATCGACGTTCCCGGGATGAAATGCCCGCCAGGGCCGAAGAACTGCACCATGCCGAGGAAGAGGGCATTGAGTTTGTGCTGCTGACCAACCCCACCCAGTTTTTTGGTGATGAAAATGGTCGTCTTGTGGGCATGGAATGTCTGAAGATGGAACTTGGCGAACCCGATGCATCGGGTAGACGTCGTCCCGTGCCCATTGAAGGATCGGAATATCGCATGGATTGTGATCTGGTGGTGGTTTCCGTGGGAGCCAAGGCCAACCCGCTGTTGACCAACGCCACCCCGGACATCGGACTAAACCCCTGGGGAAATATTGTTGCCGACCCTGAAACGGGCAAGACAACGAAAAAAGGGGTATGGGCTGGCGGTGATATTGTCACCGGCATGGCAACGGTTATTCTTGCCATGGGAGCCGGTCGTGAAGCCGCAGATTCCATGCACAAGTATCTCACACTGGGATGGTGATACTACTTAATTCGACAAAAAATGACTGTCGGGTAAATCAAGACTTGAAATTGAATCCAGCATGATTTACACATGTAGTTAATGTATGAATCAGGATTTTTTTGAAAGGGAATTAAGAGCCGCAAATAGACACTATTTGTAAGACTTGCCGTCCGGCTCTTTTCCCTTTCTGTTTTTTTGTGCTGCCTGTTATTTTTTCTGAGTAAATTTACAGGGACACTTCATGGAAGGATAGTGGAAGGTTGTGTGCCCCTTGTACAACAACGTAACTCAGGGGTATAATATGGTTGCAGTTATTTCTGGTTGATGGTAGAGTGGTGTTTCAGTGCAGCTTGATAAACACCTTGTGATTCACCAGTGACAATGCGTATATATATCCTTTAATAAACTTTTGATCGCCAAAAATACTCACGAGACGAATTCCTCCCTCTTCCGGAATCACCGTGTCCACGGCTTCCATCAGCATTTCTTCCTTTTCATCTTTCACAAGGTAAGCTGTTGCTTCGCACATATTTTTTTACTCCTTAAGGTTCGGTTGAAAATTTTTGGCATACCTGTCAATGAGTTCATCAACAAGCTGGGGCAGGGGCGTTGAGGCAAGTCCCACAATGGCCAGGTTCTCCTGGGTAAGTGGCAGAAGCAGTTTTTTTGCCGGTGACTGGGCAATGGCCTCGGCCATTTCCGGTGTCAGTTCTCCCATCATGGCATGGGGCATGATGATGCCCACGGTTCCAACGATGAAGTCGGCTGTTTTAACAGTCTGGACAATGGCATTGATGCCCGATGCCCCCCGATTGGCCCGGGATTTGAGCATCTGGGCCGTGGCAATGGCATTGGTGCCCAGGGCCAGGACTTCAATGCCCTCACCGAATCGCTCCTTGAGCTTGCGGATGATGGTGGAACCGATGCCGCCCCCCTGTCCGTCAATTACACATATTTTGATTAATTTGTCTAGGTTCATGGCTTTTTTTAGCCTTGTCCATGACGATTGTCAAGGATTGTTATGGGCGAGCGGATCCGGTTTTCCAAAGGGTAGGCCTTGCTGTGGCCAAGGCCAAAAGATAACGTCTGCTTTTAGGGCCTTTCTATCCTGATCAGAGTTCAAGGATTCATTGCATAGATGAAAGATCTGGCTCGGGCTTTGGGAGCAAATGGTGTTGAAAAAGCACAAAGAATTGAGTAGGCATGGGGCGATATATCCGATGATGCTCCCGGGTATGAGAAAAAGGGCAAGGGAGTTCAAGAGCATTTGAGGGGGCTTGACATGGCCGTTTCCCTTGAAAAATTCCCCAGCGTGAAAAAACATGTAAAAAAACATGTAATAGGGTGTGGTAATATCTGTCAGCTTGATCACGACCACATGAACAGGGGGCCTCTTTTTCTCAATGTGAATAAGATGAGTTCCCGGGATTAGGGCCATGACGTGGTCTTTGAATTTTGGGGGAACTTGATTTATACCTTTCACATTGGGAGAGGTTTCCATGAGCAGTTTTAAAATGGACAGGCATGTGTTGTGCAGATCTATTTTTTCACCCTGCCTTGTGACTTTAAAGGTGCCGGTATCCATTTTTACATCCCCCATCGTCGGGATTCTGTTGTCCGTGGGTGTCTTTCTGACCAGGTGCATTCCGCCGATGCCGTCCATGGCAAAATTCAGGAGATATCCCTTTGCTTCGAGAAAGTCCACCAGGTTCTCCACGGTGGTCGGATTGTCTTCAATTATCAACAGTCGTATGTTTTTATCCATGATTTTTAATGCACATTGTTTCCCGTGTAGTACTTAAAACGTTCCATGGCAAGTATTAAAGAGACCCTGGCAATGGCCAGATCCCCCAGGGCGCTCACAAGGTTGTTTTGAACTTCGTTGAGCCTTACCAGGGAGGCCTGTCCGGCAGCATACTCTTTTTCCACAAGGTTTCTCATCCGCTCCACAAGATCCGTGTTTTCCTTTTGAAGGATCAGTTGCTGACGGGTGGTGTTGATATCCTCCAGGGCAGATCTGATATCTGACATGGCGGTGAGCTTTGAGGATTCCAGCTCATTTTTTAACTCTTTTTTTGCTGATTCTGCTTCCCGGACACTGGATCGGGTGCTTCCTCCGGAAAAGAGTTCAAAATTAACGGTGACCCCCACAGCCCCACCCATCTTATCGGTGTCTGCCATGTCACTGAAGGTTTCACCGGAACTTACGCCGTAGGAACCGGTCAGGGAGACTGTGGGGTAATATCCTGCGGTTGCCATGTTGATCTGGGCGTCGGCGGCCTTTACTGCGTATGCTGCCTGGAGAAGATCCGGTCGCTTTGCAAGAAAGGTCTCCATGTCGTTGTCTTCATATGGAGGCGGTGGCATATTTTTATTTTCAAATATCCCAAGGCCGGTGTCGTTGATCTCCAGGGGCGCGATCTCCAGGTTTTGCGGAAGCTGGGCGTCGGCATATCCCAGAAGGGCGGCAAGTCCATGGCAGGACTCCTTTAAATCCTGCCGGGAGCTTATCAGGAAGGTGTTTGCCGTGTTCACCTTGGTTCTGAAATTTAAAAGATCGCTCAACGAGCCCGTCCCCGCTTTTTCCCTGGCAAGGGCTTCTTTTTCCTGCTGCCGGTTAAAAGCCATGTCCGATTCAACGATTTTAATGTTTTCCCTTGCCAGCTGGATGTTCAGAAAACTCTGGGCCACCGACCAGGCCAGGAGCCGCTGAGCATCCTCCCGGGAGGCCATGCTCATTTTTTTCCCATACCTGGCAGCCAGGATGGTGTATTTTCTTAAGAATCCGTCAAAGAGGAGTTGGGTTGCCAATATTCTATTGGCGTACTGTTTCTCATTGTATCCATAGGTGGATGTCCCAGTCTTTTCTGTATAGTTCCATGTCGAGGTGGTGGATATTGTGGGCAGATATGCTGCCCGGGCCTGGACAATGGCTTCCCGGGCCTGGTTCACCCGTTCCCGGGCTGCGGCAAGGGATGGATTTTTTTCAAGGGCCATCTGTTTTGCAGATTCCATGGTGATCAACTCTTTACCCATGGCGCTGGAGGCGATAAAAAGTGTCATCAGTACCATGGGAATAATTGTTTTCAAGTGTTTTAATTTCATTTGTTTTCTCCGCTGTTTTTGTAAATATTCGACTAGTGTCGAGTCAAAGATCTAATGTCGGATTGAGCTGAAATCGGGTGACATGTACACTGTTATTTTTAACCTGATTTCAGCGGGAACGAAGCGACTATATTCGATTGGCATGACACTAGTATAGCTTGGCATAAATTCCATTACGCTTATTGATCAACTAAACCAAGTAACTGCATATCTGATATCATTTATAATGGTCAAAAGACAGGGAATCAGCACCAGGGTCAAGATGGTGGCAAAGGCCACTCCGAAAGCTAAGCTGTCTTGCATGCTGGCTGGTCTCCAAAATTAACGGTATAAGTCCCCCTACGGTGCTGATGGAGGTGAGCATTATGGCCCTGAACCGTCGCCCTCCCCCTCTAGAACAATTTCAATACCGGGATGGTCAGCTTCTAACTTTTTAAAAAGTGTTTGTTGAAAATTTATCATCACATCTGCGGCAACGATTTTTCCCGTGTCGGATGCTGAAAAATCAAGGGGCTGCGCTCCGATGAACTCCCCTGCACCACCCGTTTCATCAAGGGGATGGGGATGGAGCCAGTACCCACGTGTTGGTCACGGCATTTCTCGAGATGGAACCCATGAGTCCGCTGGCAAAAATAGCCATTTGGGCTGGCCCGCCGATCATTTTACCCATTATGGCAATGGAGAGTAGAATGATGAAACCCCGGCCCCGGATTTGAGCTTGAGCTCAAGATCGACCACCTGCCATAATTGGCGAATACTTATAAGCTCCGGCAGAGCTTGTAACTAAGCCCGGCTTTTACTTTATAATGTGTTTTCGCAGTGCTACTAAATGAAATTTGGATCAGTCCGATGTCTGACATCTGATTTTATAATTAGAAAAATCATTTCCTGTCAATTTGAAATATGGGAGCTGTTTAATCGTAGGTGATCCTTCGTAAAACCTTGCCCAGAAAGGTCCGGTCCCCAAAATATCAACTTTTTTTATAAAGGAAGTTCCATGCGTTATCCTGCCTACATTGAAGAAAGAATCGTTTTTCCTGATTTTTATCGTGTGAAAATCAACCATCCCCCCCGGGGAATTGAAAACCCCGTGGCCGTTTTGAATGCAAAGTTGCAAAACATCCTTCCCCGTTCGGGTATTAAACCTGGCCACACGGTGGCCATTGGGGTGGGCAGCCGGGGAATTGTCGATATTTCTGAACTGCTTACGGCCCTTTGCCAGGCTATCCGTGAAATGGGGGCATCCCCCTTTATTATTCCCTCAATGGGCAGCCATGGCGGGGCCACAGCCGACGGTCAGGTCCAGGTGCTTCATAAACTTGGGATTTCCGAGGATGTATGTGGTGCCCCTGTTTTGTCTTCCATGGCGGTGGACAGGGTGGGAGAGGTCATGGACGGGGTGCCGGTGTATTTTTCCCGGGAGGCCCTTGCCATGGATCATGCCATTTGCATCAACCGGATAAAACCCCATACAAAATTTAAAGGGCCGGTGGAAAGTGGGCTTTATAAGATGCTGTGCATTGGCATGGGCAAGCATAAGGGGGCTCTGACCTACCATAACATGGCACTCAAGTATGGATTTTTTCCCCTGCTCAAAGCCATGGGGGATGAAATTGTCCAAAAAACCAATATCCGTTTCGGCATTGCCGTTGTGGAGGATTTTTTTGACCAGACCATGGACATTGAGCCTGTCATGGCCCATGAAATATTCACCCGTGAGCCAGCACTTCTTGCAGCAGCCCGGGATCAGTTTCCCCGTCTTCCCTTTAACGAACTGGACGTGCTGGTGATTCAACGCATCGGTAAAGAGATCAGCGGTTCCGGCATGGATCCCAATGTCACCGGACGAACCTTTGATTTAATGGAAGACGATTTTTCAGACTGCCTCAAGGTGGGTCGCATTGCCATTTTAAACCTCTCTGAGAAGACCGCAGGCAATGGCATCGGGCTTGGCAATGCCGACATCATAACAGAAAAGGTATTCAACGGCCTTGATTATGAAAGTACCCTTATGAATGCCATGACCAGCATGTCGTTGAGAAAGGCCTTTATTCCCATCCGCCTGCCCAGTGATGAAAAGGCCATCCAGGCGGCCTTTACCACCCTGGGACCTCTGAACCCTTTAAATATAAGGGCCGTTATTATTAAAGATACCCTCCACGTCCAGGAGTTCTGGGCAAGCAAAGCCCTATTGCCCGACCTTGAGGCCATGGACATCGCCGAAATTTTTGAAAAAGTTGTCTTGGGCTTTGATGAAACAGGGGAATTGGAAAATATTTGATAATTGAAAAATCTCTTTGATAGACATATGATATGTGATATATTAGATACCTATGAGTTTATCATGATATATCTGCATACGGCGGCAGATATTTTTACCCCTTAGTTTCAGGGGTAAGACAATATATTTACTTGGATGGTTTGAAAAATGAAAATGACCACCGAAGAGGCTTTTGTAAAAGTACTTCAGATGCACGGTATTGAACACGCTTTTGGAATTATCGGCTCTGCCATGATGCCCATCTCCGATCTGTTTCCCAAGGCTGGAATCATCTTCTGGGACTGCGGTCATGAGGGAAATGCCGGAACCATGGCCGATGGCTTCACCCGCGCATCGGGCAAGATGTCCATGATGATTGCCCAGAACGGCCCCGGCATCACCAACTTTGTAACGCCTGTTAAAACCGCTTACTGGAACCATACTCCCCTTCTTTTGGTTATCCCCCAGGCTGCCAACATGAGCATGGGCCAGGGTGGTTTCCAGGAAGTACCCCAGATGGCAGTATTTGAAGACATGGTGGCCTACCAGGAAGAAGTACTCCATCCTTCCCGGGTGGCAGAAGTGCTCAACCGGGTTATCATCCAGGCCAAGCGGGCTTCTGCCCCTGCCCAGATCAATGTTCCCCGGTAGCCATCCCATGTACACAGACAGGTACGCTTGGATATAACGGATCAAAGGCTGCCATGCAGCTCATTGCCAAGGCGGATGTGGTTCTTGCCCTAGGTACCCGCCTGAATCTCTTTTCTACACTGCCCGGATATGGCATTGAGTACTGGCCCACAAAGGCAGAAGTTATCCAGGTGGACATCAACCCCAATCGCATTGGGCTGACCAGAAAAATATCCGTGGGTATTGTGGGTGATGCTAAAAAAGTGGCACCTCCATTCTGGTAAAACTTGCTGTTACAGCCGGTGATGCAGATCGTGAAGTACGCAAGGCCACCATTGCAAAAATTAAAGCCGATTGGGCTGCAGAACTGGCCGGCATGGATCATGAAAATGATGATCCCGGCACAACCTGGAACCAGCGTGCCCAGGCCGCCGATCCCGCTAAAATCACCTCCCACATGGCATGGCGTGCCATTGTGGATGGATTTCCTAAGGATGCTATTATTTCTTCAGATATTGGAAACAGCTGTGCCCTGGGTGCTGCCTACCCGACATTTGAAGAAGGTCGTAAATCCCTGGCTCCCGGCATGTTCGGACCCTGTGGATACGGTTTTCCTGCCATTCTTGGTGCAAAAATTGCTAAACCCAATGTCCCTGTGGTGGGGTTTGCCGGTGACGGTGCCTTTGGTATCTCCATGAATGAAATGGCTGCCTGCGGTCGTGAAGAGTGGCCTGCCATCACCATGATTATTTTCCGTAATTATCACTGGGGTGCAGAAAAGAGAAACAGTACCTTGTGGTACGACGATAACTTTGTGGGAACGGAACTTAACCGGGATGTTTCCTATGCAGAAGTGGCCAAAGCATGCGGGGTTAACGGTGTCCAGGCCTTCACTATGGAAGAGGTCACCCAGCAGCTTAAGATTGCCGTGAAAGCCCAGATGAAAGAAGGTAAAACCACCTTCATTGAAATCATGACCAACATGGAATTGGGCGACCCGTTCCGTCGGAATGCCATGAAAAAACCCGTTGCCGTTGCCGGCATCGACAAGGCTGACATGCGTCCCCAGAAGGATGCATAAGTCGATGTCAGATTTTGTATAGCCCAAGGCTGTAATCCGCAGAAATCAGGAAAAATAAAATGGGGTCAGGCTTGCTTTTATGCAGGTCTGGCCCATTTTTTTTGAGAATTTCCACCGGAAAACAGAATCTCCAGCCATGGTGCGATTGTAAAGGAAGGTGGCTCAATGAACAGTCAGTCCATGTTGCCCCAGTGACAAAAGGAGATACTGGCATTGATATCCATGGATAATAAAATGCCCTATCGTGAAATGCCCAAAAAATTAGGCATCAATGAATCTACACTGAAAAAGCACCTTAATAAACTCAAGGCGGCGCTGTATCCAGCGGGTGGGCGGTACCCGGAAGCATTGGGAAATAAGGTGTTGAGAGGCGGTATACGTGCTTGGTCACAACTGGGCCACTTTGGGGTGGGGGCAGGGAAAGATTACCACCCGTCACCCCCACCTGAAATGTCTGTTAATGCCCGGTTACACCGCCAGCGTTATTGCCAGGCAGGGTATGCTTGTTGAAGGGGTTGCATTGCATTTAGAAATCCTTTACAGTCGAGAGGCTGGCAAATAAAGGTCATGAAGTTCTGATTCAGGCACACCCGTGAATGCCTGAAGTGCGAAAATCAGGCAGATGTTGTCCAGCCCTAGTCTGTTAAGGCGTATACAGCGTAACCAGACATCGGGTCTTTTCATCGCTTAAGCTTTTGAGCTGATGGGGGATCTGGGAATTATACTTCATGGATTCCCCGGGCATTAATGTATGATTTTTACCATCCAGTGTCAGCTCCAGTTTTCCTCCAAGCACATAAACAAACTCTTCACCCTCGTGGCGATAGTCCACCGGCTTATGCTTCTGGCGCGATTCAATGGTGATCATGAACACCCGCAGATGCTCGTTCTCCGCCCCCGGGGTCAGGCTCTGGTAATGGTAGTTGGATGTTCGCCGGGTATAGGCCTGGGCCCGTTCTCCAACAAGTTTTGTCTGCTCTTCTTCATTTAGAAATGTACCGGCATCAATGTCAAATACCTCGGCAAGCTTTAAAAGCAGGCCCACCGAAGCCGTGGTCTGATTGTTCTCCACATCTTTAATGAATTCCGGGGTGCGGCCTACGGATTCGGCCAGGACTTCCCTTGTCAGGCCGTGGGAACGACGCATGCGGATCAATCTTGAACCAAAATCGCCTCCCTCCACGGATGCGCCATCGGTGTCCATGGCATCGGCCAGGGAGCGCAGCGAAATCTGCTGAATTTTTTTGGTGAATACCGGCAGAAAAAGATTCACATCCCCCACAATACCGATGTCGGCAAAGCGGAAAATGGGGGCATCGGGGTCTTTGTTCACGGCCACAATGGTTTTTGCGCCGGTGATGCCGGCGGTGTATTGGACGGCCCCGGAGGTGCCAAGGGAAATCAAAAGTTTAGGAGAAACGGTTTTGCCGGTCTGGCCGATGAGGCGATCTTCGTCTATCCAATGCCACAGTACCGGTGGCCTTGTCGCTCCGGTTTCAGCTCCCAGGGCCGCGGACAATTTTCGAAGGGCTGAAAATCCCTCAATATTACCCAAACCTGCCCCGCCCACCACAATTTTAGCTGCAGATTCAAGGCTTTTCCGGGAGGTGGGTTCCCGACGGCTGGAAAGAAAGGTCATCTTGTTGTCCGGGAGAGCATGCTGCACCGTCAGTGTTTCGGTTTCTCCCATGGAGGTGTCTGTTTCTTTCCTGGTAAAGGCCGTGGGCTGCACCGTGATAAATCCGGTGACATCGGGGTTAGAAAATCCCAGCCGGGCCATGACTTCCCCGCCGTGGGAGGGACAAACCGCAATGATCTCTCCGGCATCATATTCAAAATCCATGCAGTCGGCAATCATGCCGGCATGGCACAGCACTGCTGCCCGGGCACAGATTTCTCGGGACATCACATTTAATGGGAAGACAAATACACTGGGATTTTTCTGACACACGCCATGGGCAAGCACCCGGGCCTCGGCTTCGGGCATCAGATAGCCCTTTACCGATGCTTCAAGTTGCAGTATCTTGTCAGCCCCGTGTTTCAGTGCCTTGTCTGCGGCAACGCTTTCAGGGACGGCTTCGGGGTTGTGGCGGGTGTCTTTTTGAGTCATGACAAAAACGGTCTTTCCACCGGTTTCAGCCGCCAGCTGCCGGGCTCCGGCCAGTACATTAAGGCTGTTGTTGAGCATACCAGAGGTTCTCAGATCTCCATATACCCAGATTTCTTTTCCAGCCACATCAGCCTTATTTGATTGTATATTCATGTCCGTTGTCATCGTTTACTCCACCAATCCTTCCTGTGACAGGGTCTGCGCAAGTGTTTCAGCTGCCTGGGCCATACTTCCGGTAATGAAGCGGCACTGTTTCTGCTGTTTGTGGGGATTTAATGCCACAATTTTTGTGGGGGATGCTGCAAGCCCTGTTTCGTGGGCTCCAAGCCCCAGATGTGTATGATCCCAGTGCTGGATGGATTTATTGTCAAAGGTGTTTTCAATTTCATAAAGGCCCGTGTATTCATGGGCCGTATTGCCGGGTATAACGCTCATGGCCGCCGGGCCTGACAGCTCAAATTGTTCCAGAAATCCGTCTGCCCGCCGTTTCACTCGGGTGTTTTTCATGTCCGGGTCTTCTATTGTGTAAACGTTGGATATATAGGGAAGGCCAAGCATCTGGGCCGTCTGGGGTCCCACATGGCCGGTGTCACTGTCCGAAGACCGGGTACCAAAGAGCAGGAGGTCGAAGGGAGATAATTTGTCAATGGCAGCCGACAAAACCCGGGCCGTGACATAGGTGTCGGACTCCCGGAATAATGGATCACATAAAAGCACCGCCTGGCCGGGACCCATGGACAGCCCTTCGTACAGGGCGGAACAGGCCGATTCCGGTCCCATGGAAACCAGGGTCACCGTGCCGTCATATTTTTGGATCAACTGCATGGCCATGTCAATGGCCGGGCGGTCAAACAGGTTCAGGGTAGTTGTTTTCCGGGCACCGGGTCCCGGAGCCCAAGATCCTTCCACCACCGCTTTTACACACACAATTATATTCAGTCCCATATTTTTTCCACACGCTTTCTATAGTTTTTTTATGACGTTCATGTCGGCAGGCCGACCCAACGAAGAATCACTCGCAGCATTGAGAATCAAGAAAGAATATGCCGCGCAATAACCATGCGATGCACTTCGCTGGTTCCCTCGTAAATTCTTGTGATCCTTGCATCCCGGTAATACCGTTCCACGCTGTAAGCCTTGGAATAGCCATATCCGCCATGGATCTGCACGGCCATGTCCGCCACTTGGCTTGCCGTTTCACTGGCCATGAGTTTAGCCATGGCCGCCTCCTTGGAAAAGGGTTGTTTCCGGTCTTTAAGAAGCGCTGCCCGGTACACCATTAGCCTTGCGGATTCCACCTTTGTACCCATGTCGGCAATCATGTTCTGGATGGACTGATGTTTGGCAATGGGCACCTTGAACTGGATACGCTCCTTTGCATATTTAATGCCCTCCAAAAGAGCTGCCTGGGCAATGCCCACGGCCTGGGCTGCAATGCCTATGCGGCCGGTATCCAGGGCTGCAAGACCGATTTTGAGACCCATGCCCTCCCTGGCAAGCAGGTTATCCACGGGGATTTTGCAGTCGCTCAGGCGAATGGAACATACCGGGTTGGCCCTCATGCCGGACAAATTTTCCTTTTCTCCCACCACAAATCCTGGGGTTCCTTTTTCGGCCACAATGACGCTGATGCCCCGGGGACCGGCAGCGGGATCTGTTCTGACAAACATCACGCAAATATCGGCCACGCCGCCATTGGTGACAAACACCTTGTTGGCATTGACAATGTAATGACCGCCGTCCCTGATGGCCGTGGCTTCAATGGCCGAGGCATCGGAACCGGCATTGGGTTCGGTGAGGCAGAAGGCCCCGATTTTTTTGCCCGTGGCCAGGTCCGGCACAAATTTTTCATGATGAAAGGCATTGCCAAAGGCAAGTATTGGATAAAGGGCCACGCTGTTGTGGACCGAGGAAAGAAGTCCAAGGGATGCCGCAGCCCTGGAGATTTCTTCAATGATGATGATGTAGCTCACGGCATCCATACCGGCCCCCCCAAGTTCCCGGGGGGCCTGGATTCCAAGATAGCCAAGCTTTCCCATTTTATCTACTACCTCCCAGGGAAATCTTCGGTCTTCATCAATTTCCCGGGCAATGGGCATGATTTCACGCTGGGCAAAGGCCCTCACTGAACTTCTGACAATGCGATGTTTTTCCGTTAAGAACGTATCCATAATTAATTACATGCAACTCCGAAAGTTGATAAACCTGTAAAAAGTCCAATCATTGGTTTATTACTGCTGAACAGGTATCAGCGGCAAGGGGGTGTGGTTGAAAATCAAACATCGGACTTTTTGCGTGGCCATCAAAGTTAAAATAAATTCAAGCGTGGTCATAGCATCAGGGGTGCTGGCAGGAGGCAGGCCTGGTCATGGCATTTGCCATCCATCTGAGCATTTCACCGGGTGGTCGAGGTGTGGCAAGGACTCTTTGTGGTTCATAATCCGGCCAGTTCTCTGAACTGCGCTTCATCCAGGATGGTGACGCCCAGATTTCGGGCCTTTGTAAGCTTACTGCCCGCAGATTCCCCGGCCACAAGGAAATCGGTTTTGGCACTGATGGACGACGTCACCCGGGCACCCAGAGTCTGCAAATGATTTTTTGCTTCGTTCCGGGTCATGGTGGATAAAGTGCCGGTGAGCACCACGGTTTTATCAGCCAGGGGGCCTGGTTGTACTGCCGAATTGCCAGGAAGGTTTTTTTCCCTGGAGGCCGCCACGCTCACCCCATTGGCCAGCAATTGCTCAATGACACGGCGATTGTCTGCATTTGCAAAAAAATCATGCACCGCAGAAGCGGTTTTGGGTCCAATACCGTCAATACCTTCCAGGGTTTCCCGGGAGGCGGTCATAACCCCTTCCAGTGTTTCACAATGCCGGGCCAGGAGCAGGGCCGCATTTTCTCCTGTGTGATCAATGCCAAGGGCAACTATAAACCTTGGAAGGGTAATGGCGGCTGCGTTTTTCAATGCCGTTACAATGTTGGCAGCAGACTTGTCCCCCATGCGATCCATGGCGGACAACACCGGTTTTTCCAGGGTAAAAAGATCGGCAAATGAGGACACTATACCACGGTCCACCAGCTGTTCCACCAATTTTTTGCCCATGCCGTCCACATCAAAGGCTCCCTTGGATACAAAATGTCGGATGCGTTCCTTGATCTGGGCACTGCAAGACACATTGATGCATTTAACTGCGGCCTCGTCGGCCAGTCGTTGCACCCTGCTGTGGCACACCGGGCAGGCATCGGGCATGATAAAGGGTTTCTCTTCTCCGGTGCGGTGCTGGGTTAAGACCTTCATCACCTTGGGAATCACATCCCCGGCCCGGATCACCACCACCTGGTCCCCCACCCGGACATCTTTTCTGATGATTTCATCGGCGTTGTGCAGGGTGGCCCGGGAAACCGTTACTCCCCCCACCGAAACAGGTTCAAGCTGGGCCACCGGGGTTAAAATACCGGTGCGACCCACCTGGATAATAATGTCATTGATCACGGTGGTGGCCTCCACGGCAGGAAATTTATAGGCAATGGCCCACCGGGGACTTCGGGTTTTAACCCCCAGGGTTTCCTGTAATTTAATGTCGTCCACCTTGATCACCATACCGTCAATTTCGTAGGGAAGCGTATGGCGTATTTTTTCAAGTTTCCGGTATTGGGTTAAAACTTTCTGTATGGAAAGGTCCTGCTTTATCAGGGGATTCACCGGGAAGCCCATGCTTTCAAGGGTGGCAAGCATATTGCCATGGGATTCAAAGGAAATGCCCCGGCAAAGCCCGGTGCCGTAGACAAACATGGACAGGGGCCGGGAGGCGGTGATTCTGGAATTGAGCTGTCTTAAAGAACCGGCGGCGGCGTTGCGGGGGTTGGCAAACACCGGCAGGTTTTTTTCCTGCTGTTTGCGGTTTAATTCCACAAAATCCTTGGCCTTGATGATCACCTCGCCTCTGACTTCCAGTACTTCGGGAACAGGCATGTCCGTTGGCAGAACAAGGCGCAGGGGAATGGCGCGGATGGTTCTTACGTTGTCTGTTATTACCTCTCCCACAACTCCGTCCCCCCGGGTGGTGGCCCGGGTGAGAAGTCCCCTTTCATAGCAAAGCTCCACGGCTACGCCATCCATCTTGGGTTCCACAATGTAAGATACCGGCGCATTTTTTAAAAATTTTAGCACCCGTTTATGAAAATCCAGGATATCCCCGTCGGAGAAGGCATTGTCAAGGCTTAACATGGGAAGGGAATGGGGAGCACTTTCAAAGGCATCCAGAAGCGCAGCCCCCACCCTGCGGGTGGGAGAATCCTGGGTGGAAAGGTCGGGGAATTTTTTTTCAATTTCCAGAAGCCGGACCATCATCCGGTCGTATTCGGCATCGGAAATTTCCGGGGCATCCTTGGTATGGTAAAGAAAATTATGGCGGTTTAATTCCCGCTGGAGGGTTAACGCCTCCTGCTTTATTAATGCGTTTTCCATGGATTCCTCAATAAAAATTGGGCTTGGTCACAAGGTCAGCCATTCGTCATGGGTAAACGGGGGCAGGCTTGTGTTTCATTTAGATTGTCATGCGATACTCAGGTTGACCGCAAAAATCTATGATGGCATGGTTAACCACTTTCCGGGCATGGGCAAAGGCTTTGGTTTTAAAGGCAGGTTTCCACCGGGTACCGCATAGATCGTCTGACACCACTAAAAGCGGAACCAGCTCCACCCCGCGGTAAGCCGCCACGGCAAAAAGGGCGGAACACTCCATTTCCACGGCCAGGGCCCCCCGGGAATGAAAAAAATTCACCTTTTGTCTTGTTTCCCGGTAAATGGCATCCGTGGTCCAGATGTATCCTTTCTTAAAAGGTATCTTCCTTTTATGGAGAAAGCCGGAAAGGTTTCCGGCAAGACCCATGGCAGATGACGGCGGGGCGGGGGGGTATATCACCGGAAAATCTTCGGGGGAATCCATGTAATTCATGGAAGTGCCTTCGTGGGAAATGGCAGCATCCGGCATCAGGATATCCCCGATGTTCACCGTGGGTGAAATGGACCCGCACCAGCCAATAATAATTATCTGCCGGACCCCCCGGGCAATGAAGGTTTCCAGCATCATGGCGGCGTAGGGGGCTCCCATGTAAGGACCGGCAAAGGAGACGGTGTTCTCCATGACAGTGGACTGTGTTGCCTTTTTGCGTGGGTCTTGGTCCTGGTTTTCCATGAATGTTGTAAAATGGTTCATGGATGCGCCAGGAGCATTATCCTGTGTGTTCTGGTCCGGGCATGCTCCCGAGGTCACCGGGGTTGAGAACAGCTCTCCCATAAAAAAAGGCCTGGACCGGGGCTGACCCAGGCTTTTTTTGATATAGCGTACATCAGGTACCGTGCTGATCATCACCGCAAGGGGGGAAAGATCCGGGGCCTTTCCGACCCCCACCGGTGGTACCAGGGATGGACTATTCAGGTCCGACAACGTCGGAAAGCTCATCCTTTACCTCATCAATGATGTCATATAGCCACAATACGTCTTCCATGGACAGGCGGCCTGCTTTGGAGGGGGCACGGTCGGTGCCGTCCTTTTTTTTTAAAATTCTGGGGCCGATCTGCAGTTTTGGCTCGCCGCCGGCATATTGATGAATGGAGACCATCAACCCGGTCTCTTCACATTTCCACTCATTTAATGTTTTGTCTTTTTCAGGATCATAACCTGCCATTTCTTACTCCTCATATACATCAGGATGATGATATGCATGCCCGATGATGTTCTCATTTTAATTTTTATAAAAATACTGCCTCAAAGTGCCGACAGCACAGCCCCCGGTGGGCGAGCGGTCCGGAGCCGAACCGCTCGCCCGTCGGGGGCGGCACCATGCCATTTTCATTTTTCGTTGTGGCAGTTGGTTAATGCCATGTGCATTATATCAACGTAAAATCTGCAATGTTCTGAAATAATGCGGCCACATCACACAAAAGTCCCATGCGGTTTTGCTTTACAGCCTCATCCTCCACCATGACCATAACCTCATCAAAGAATCGATCCACAAAGGGTCTTAAAGTGGCGATTTTTCTTAGGGCCTTTTCATAATCACCGGCAGCCGTGAAAGCTTTTACCTGTTCCCCCACAGCCTGGCAGGCGGCATAAAGGTCTTTTTCCGAGTCATCTTCAAACAGGGTTTCATCCACTGTTATGTCTTCCTTGATCTGTGCCTTTTTAAGGATGTTAACCACCCGTTTAAAGGCAATGGACAGGGGCTCAAAATCAGATTCCCTGCGCATGGCATCCAGAGCAGTGATTCTAAGCAGGCAGTCAGGGACATTGTCAAAGGAAACGGCCAGGGCCGAATTTACAGATTCACGGGAATGACCCTGGTCCACCAGCATGTTGCCCATGCGGCCTTTGATAAAGGCCAGGACCTGATCAACCACTGGGGCTTTTTTGTCTGTGTCGTCCACATAAAGGGATACGCCTTTTTCCACCAGGGATTTAAGCGAAAAGGTAAACCCTGCCTCCAGTATGATCTGGACAATGCCTATACTCTGGCGGCGAAGGGCATAGGGATCAGAGGCTCCGGTGGGAACCAGATCAATGGAAAAGCAACCGCAGATACTGTCCATCTTGTCGGCCAGGGCAAGCAGTTTGCCCGTTTCAGATGCCGGAAGCTCCGCTCCGGCATGCACCGGACGGTAATGCTGTTCGATGGCAGTGGATACTTCTTTGTTTTCCCCGGCCTTTTCGGCATAAACCCGGCCGATGACCCCCTGGAGCTTGGTGAACTCAATGACCATCTGGCTTACAAGATCCGCCTTGCAGATCCGGGCAGCCCGGACAACATTTTCAAGAAGGGTCTCATTGCCGTCGGGGTAAACCACACCGGTGAGGTACTGTCCCAGTGCCTCCAGGCGCTGGCGTTTTTCATACATGGAGCCAAGGCTTGCCTGGAAGGTGACTTTTTTAAGTTTCTCGGCAAAATCATCCAGGGTGGATTCCAGATCCACCTTGTAAAAGAACTGGGCATCGGCTAGGCGGGCCCGGATCACCTTTCCATGGCCTGCGGCCACCACATCCATGTCCGTTGCCAGGGTGTTGTTCACGGCAATGAAGCAGGGCTTTAAAGCGCCGTTGGCATCGGTGAGGGCAAAGTATTTCTGGTGTTCTCTCATGGCCGTGATCAATGCCTCGTCGGGCACTTCCAGAAATTCCTCGTCAAATCTGCCCACCACAGGATAGGGATATTCCACGAGATTGGTGACAATGTCCACCAGTTCGTCATCTTTTAGAATATGGCTGTCATGGACTGCGGCTGTCTTTTCGATTTCCTGGATTAAAAGGGCTTTTCTTTCGTCAATGTCGGCAATAACTCCCTTGGATCGAAGCAACTCCAGGTAATTGGTCGGGGATGCCACAGGAAATTTTCCCGGATGCATGAAAAAATGCCCGAACACCTCGTTGGACGAGGTGATGTTACCCACCTTGAAGGGAATCACCGTTTCCCCCAGAAGGGCGGTTAAAGAAATGATGGGCCGGGCAAAACTGATGGAAAGGCTGCCCCATCGCATGCGCTTGGGAAAGGGAAGGTTTAAAATTATACCCGGCAGGGCCTCGGCCAGAATATCCGCTGCAGACAGGCAGGGCTCTTCTATCATCACTGTCAGATAGTCACCCTTGTCCGTGGTTGTGGTGGTCACCTCCGAAAGGGATACGCCTGCTTTTTCTGCAAACTTTTCTGCGGCAATGGTGGGATTGCCGTCTTTGTCATATCCCACCCGGGCCGGAGGACCCATGACGGTGGAGTTTTTTGCCGTCTGGGTGTCTGCCACCTGGTCAATGATCACCGCCAGCCGTCGGGGGGTGCCATATACCTTTGCTGCCCCATGTTTGATCCGGGCCCTGACAAGGGCTGAAATAAGGCTTTCCCGAAATGCCGCAAGGGCAGGAACTATGTATCCGGCGGGGATTTCCTCCGCGCCGATTTCAACTAAAAGATCACTCATGATTACACCTGTTTATCCTGTTTTAAAAGGGGATGCCCCAGGGCTTCTCTCTGGGCCACATAGGCCTTGGCACATTCCCTTGCAATGTTTCTGATTCTTCCGATGTACCCGGTTCTTTCCGTGACGCTGATAACTCCCCTTGCGTCCAGAAGGTTAAAGGTGTGGGAACATTTCAGACAGAATTCATAGGCTGGCAGTACCAGGCCCTGTTTGACAATGCGCAGGGCCTCACCCTCATATTTTGAGAAAAGATCAAACAGCACATCTGTGTTGGCCACCTCAAAGTTATAGGTGGACTGCTCCACCTCCTGCTGGTGGTAGACATCGCCATAGGTGATGGTGTCGTTCCACATGAGATCATATACGCTGTCCACCCCCTGGAGATACATGCAAAGCCGTTCCAGTCCATAGGTGAGCTCCACGGAAATGGGGCTTAATTCCAGGCTTCCCGCCACTTGAAAATAGGTGAACTGGGTAACCTCCATGCCGTCCAGCCACACCTCCCAGCCAAGGCCCGATGCGCCCAAGGTGGGGGATTCCCAGTCATCCTCCACAAAGCGGATATCATGGGCCAGGGGATCAATGCCGATGCATTTCAAGCTGTCAAGATACAGCTTCTGCACATCGGCGGGGGAGGGTTTGAGCAGCACCTGGAACTGGTAGTAATGCTGGAGTCGGTTGGGGTTTTCTCCATACCGGCCGTCGGTGGGCCGCCGGGAAGGCTGCACATAGGCCACCTTCCAGGGTTCCGGTCCCAGTGATTTCAAGGTGGTGGCATGGTGAAAGGTGCCAGCCCCCACTTCCTGGTCGTAGGGTTGAATGATGACACATCCCTGATCTGCCCAGAATTTTTGCAGATTTAAAATTACTTCCTGAAAATTCATAGTTTTTTCGCCTTTAAAGTATCACTCGTCCGTCATAAGTATTTCCAATCTGCCACCATTTCATGTACTGATTTTGTTTTTTCACCAGAACATTGAGGTGTGAAGAATGGAAATCCACGACTCATGAGAGTATCATTATACCTTTATGATCAACGGCCGTTTCCAAAAGGTGCCCCTGATCCTTGTTTATCAGTATTGCCTGCCATTGCTGTCTCAATTTTTCCATGGTGGAATCCGCACCAATGGCCCAGAGACATCCCCCACCCCCAGCCCCGGTGAATCGGGCACCGCAACCCATGTCCTGGGCTGCACTGAACAGGGCCTGACCGGTGTCATCCAGAACATCGGGTGTCATGTCCAGTCGGATGCGGGTTTCCTGGTTCATCAACTGTCCTGCTCGGTGAAAATCCTGTGCTTTAACCGCAGCGGAAAACCCAGCAGTGAGTTTTACAATTTGCTCCCATTTATCACGATTTTGCCCGGAAAGGAACTGATTTACCCATCTTTTGTTGATATCACTTGACACATGGGGGATGCCGCAATAGGCCACCAGAAGATTGCTGTTGAGGCTTGTCAAGGCATTCTCATCGGAAAAGACAGGTTCCTTTACAAAGGCGGGATGTCCCTTTTCAACGGTCCAGTGCCATAGGTTCACCCCGCCAAATGCTGCGGCCAACTGATCTTGCTGACCACAGGGAACGCCTGCCACGCTGGATTCAATGTGATGGGCTATGGCAGCGGCGGGACCGGGTTCCACCAGATGTTCCAGGGCTTTATTAAAGGCTGCTACCATGGCCACGGCGGCGGCGGAAGATCCGCCCAGGGCGCTTCTCGGGGGAGAAGAAGATTCGATGTGTACATGGACCCCATGACCATTGAAAAACCGCACCACTGCAAACATCAAACCCATGGGATGGGTAAAGGGAACCGTTTGTGCATCAAACTCGGCACTTTCAAAGCCCCGGGAGGATATTTTTATATAGCCTGTTCGCCAGGGGGACAGGGTGACGGTGGTTCTCAGATCAAGGGAAATGTTGAACGTACCGGGATTCAGGTGATTCAGGGGAAGGAAAAAGGTGCTGATATCCAGGGTGCCGCCAAGGTCAATGCGGCAGGGAACAGACACTGTGATGCTTTTTTTTTCAAGTATGGTTTTAAAGTTCATCTGGATCTCTTATTTGGGATTATAAAAAAATCAGTCCATAAGCCGACGGAGTACCGTCAGGCTTTTCATGTCCCTCCCAATGTGGAAAGGAATAAAGGCTTCCAGCAGAGCTGCGCCTTCTTTTATGGCCTCCGGGGAAACTTTCAGTCTTTCTGCCCGTCCCATGTCCGTGGTATTGATCCAGAACAGCTGTTTTAATGTGCCCTTGGACACGGTGATGCCGTGGCTGATGGAGCCGGTGCCGCATCGGTTGCACACCAATCGGCCCTCTGCAAAATCAAAGGTGATACGCCCCTGGGAAATCTCATCAATGGGGGTTTCACACATACCGCAGCAGGAAAGGTTGGGGGAAAACCCTGAAATACCCATGAATCGTATCTGGAACAGAAGACTTAATACTTTTACATCCATGGTGTCGCCGTTTAATTGCTTTAACACATGGAACAGCAGATCATACAGTTCGGGTTCCTGTCTGCCTTCCTCCATCCAGGCGTTAACCATCTCCAGCCAGTAACTGGCATACCCTGTGTGCACCGCATTGGTTCGAATTCTGGCAAAGGCGGTTTCTATGTCCACATTGTTTAAAATGGGCATGCGGTTTTTACGTTTTGGCCAGGTACATTGGATATTCATCACCGTGAACGGGTCCAGAGCCCCGGCAAATCGCTTGACGCTTAGCCGGGCGTTTTTGGCCATCACCGACAATCGGCCCATGGACCGGGTAAAGTAGGTGATAATAAGATCATGGTCCCCATACTCAGTGCGGCGGATCAAAATTGCGTCCGTGGAAAAAGGTTCCATTTAAATTCCCAATAGAACCGTTGCAATCATGAAATAGCAGTAGACACTGACAATATCCACAGATGTCGTTACAAAGGGGCCTGTGGCAACTGCCGGATCAATGTTGGCTTTTTCAAAGAGCATGGGAACAAGGGAGCCCACCAGGGCTGCCACGGACATGGAGGTGATCACCGCAAACCCCACGGCAAAGGCAAGATGCAGGGAAAGGGGTTCCTGATGAAAGCGTACCTTGGCCACAATTCCTATGAAAATACCATAGACAAGACCCAGGATCACCCCGATGGCAAGCTCCTTTCCCACCACGGACACCAGGTCTCCGGTGTCAATTTTTCCTGTGGCAATACCGCGTACCACAATGGTGGAAGACTGGGTACCGATGTTTCCACCCATGCCCATGATCACCGGAATAAAGGCGGCAAGATATGCATATTTCTGCAGGCTTTCTTCAAAATTGCCGATGATGAAAAAAGCGGCAAGCCCCCCCAGAAAACTAGTGAACAGCCAAGGCAGACGGATACGGGTACCCCGGAGCACTGTCTGGGTTTCAATGTAGTCCTCCCCCACACCTGCCATTTTAAGAATATCGCCGGTGGCTTCTTCGCTGATGATGTCAATGACGTCATCCACGGTGACAATTCCCACCAGGCGATTGTCATCGTCCACAACCGGGACTGCCAGATAATCGTACCGGGCCACCAGCTGGGCCACATCTTCCCGGTCGGTGTAGGTTTTCACCGACACGATGTCCCGGGTCATGAAATCCTTAAGGGGTTTTTCCGGATGTACCACCACCAGCTGCCGCAGTGAACTGACCCCCACAAGTTTACCATAGGCGTCAATGACGTAGACATAAAAGGGCATTTCCACATCAAGGAACTCGTTCTGCAGGGCCTCAATGACATCCCTTGCCCCCATGTCTTCTTTCAGGGCGATGAAGTCCGGCACCATGATGCTGCCGGCGCTGTCCTCACCATAGCTCATGAGATGTTCCACTTCCAGGGAGTCTTCGGTGTTCATTTTTTCCAGGATGACATCTGCTTTTTCTTCATCCAGATACCCCAGGAGCTCTGCGGCATCATCGGCTGCCATGTTTTCAAAGACATCCACCACCTCATCAATGGGCATGTGGTCCATAATTTCCAGGAAAACAGTCTCTTCCAGTTCGGAAAACAGCACCCCCTTTTGCTCCGGGTCATCCATGAGTTCAAACATTTTCATCCGATTTTCACTGGACAGCTCACGAAAAACAAGGGATAGATCTGCTGCGTGGGTTTTTTTGATTATATTGAGCAGGGATTTAGTGGCACCACGTCTTAACAGGCGTTTGACACTTTCTGCAAGTATTTTATGGCGCTCTTTCTGCATTTGTTAACCTCTGTTGTAATGGGTCATGGGTGTTAGGTTATGGAAACTGGGTGCTTGATCCTGTGGCTTGATCGTATGCCTCTCTGAGTAGGATGTTGCTGATTGATTGAGGATCTTGTTTGAGTTGGCCTTTATGCGCCGGGAATCGTCAATCATATGAATCCCGAATAAAAACCTGATTCATCAAAAACACATGTTCGAGCCCCCTTGTTGAGATTTGGCACAACATGGGCCACTTTGGGATGGGTTCAGGCTTGCGTTATTGGCGCTTTTATTTGACTCTGCCTTGAAAATAAAGTGGTTATAAAAAGTATAGAGCCTGACCCCGTTGCTTCACCAAATCGTGACGGATGACCCATGCTGTGACCAAGCTCCGCTTGTTATATGAGCAGGTACCGATGTTGAAGGTCTGGAACGGGCCATTAAAATCGGACGTCTGGTGACGTGGGGTTACAACATCTGCTTGACGTGGGCTTTTTCCCTCAGGTCTTCAATCCAGGCATTAAACTTTTTTTCCACAATGTCATCGTATAATTTTTTTCTGATCTCATCGGAAACCGCCTCCAGGGATGTGCTGGAGCCATCATCAATGGTTTCCACAAAGAACATCTGGTAGCCCAGATCCGTCTGGATAAATGCCGTGTGCTCACCGGCGGCTAGGTCTTTTACGGCATCGGCAATTTCCCCGGACAGGGCATCCAGTCCGAAAAGACCGATTTTTCCACCATCTGCGGCATTGGGTGCCTGGGAATATTGCCTGGCAACATCGGCAAAGGAGTTACCGTTAGTAAGGGCCTGGGTGACGGCATTGAATTTTTCCTGCACAAGGCTATCCACGGAAAGAGCACCCCCGCTGATTAAAATATTTCTCAGATATATTTTTTTTGTTCCACCATACATTTCCGGGTGGGCCTCATAATAGGTTTTAATATCCTGGTCGGTGATGATCACCTTTGATTTAACACTGAAATTAATCAACTTGGGCCGCAGGATTTCCTGACGGATTTTTTCTCGATAGGCATCATAGGTCAGCCCTTCCTGTTTCAGTGCCTTTTCCAGATCCTCCTGGGTCATCATCCGGGAGCGTTTGAGCTGCTCAATGGCGTTGTCCACTTCCTGATCGGAAACGGTCATGCCAAGTTTTTTTACCTCCTGATCGGTTATCTTGCGATCCACCAGGTTTTTGAGCATTTCCTGTCTGAGATTAAACTGCATGGCTTCCATTTTTTCCTGGGAATATCCGGAGGTGGATAATTTTTCTTCATAGGGTCGAATGGCATTGTTTAATTCGGAAAGGGTGATAATGTCGTCGTTCACCACGGCAACAATGCGATCCACAATTTCCCCAGAGGCCATGGCAGGGATTAAAATCAAAAAAATCAAACAAAAATATACAAAGCGATAATTCTTTGTCATACTAGTTATAAGCTCCGTTTTAGGTGTGTGGATAGCCGATGTCAAGCCGGGTGTTGGTGTGGCCTGGCCCTGAAGGCCGGGGGACAGGCGCAAAACCATAAACACTATGTGTTAACATGGGCCAGCATCTCTTTCAAGAATTTTCTGTACCAGACATGAATCAGTTCACCCCGGCGGCAATAATCTTTAATGCCGTTCTGGCCTCCACCAGGGCCCGGGTGATTTTTTTCATGCGGGCGCCCACGGTTATTTTCAGCACATTCTCCGATGTGAATTCATGGGAAGGTACAATTTCTGATACAGCACCTGCAAGCTTTGAAGGGTATTTCTGGTGAAGGTCCGAAAATACCATGGAGATGGCGGTGGGGGTGATATCCATCTTTTTTACCCCAGCTTTGACGCTGAGCACCCGCAGCATGATTTTAAAGAGCATGTTTACCCCTTCTTCGGGCAGCTTGCCGAAACGGTCAATGAGTTCCTTTTGCATGGCCAGTACCTGGGTGGGTTCAGTCATCTGGGATAGCCGTCGATAGATGGTCAGACGCTGCTCAATGGATTGGACATAATCTTCTGAAATATGGGCGGACATGGCAATATTGATGTCCGGTTCCAGGGATTCAATTTTGGGCTCACCCTTAAGATCCAACACCGCTTCATCCAGAAGTTTTAAAAACATGTCATAACCAACGGCGGCAATGTGACCGGACTGGGCACCCCCGAGAGCGGACCCGGAGCCCCTTATTTGGAGATCTTTCATGGCAATCTGAAATCCAGAGCCCAGATCCCGGTGTTCCATGAGGGCGGCCAGGCGTTTTTTTGCATCCCGGGTGAGCCGGTTCTCATCGGGTACAAACAGGTAGGCGTAGGCCTGGTCTTCCCCACGGCCGATACGTCCCCTGAGCTGGTAGATCTGGGCAAGGCCAAATCGGTCGGCCTTATTGATGATCATGGTGTTTGCTGACGGAATATCAAGGCCAGACTCCACAATGGTGGTGCATACCAGAAGGTCAATGTCTTTGTTGATGAATTGAAGCATTACCTTTTCGAGTTCATTTTCCGAAAGTCTGCCATGGGCCACCCCAAGTCTTACCTGGGGGACCAGTTTCTGCAGATTCTCCGCTATCTTGAAAATGGTTTTTATCTCATTGTGTATGAAAAATATCTGACCTCCCCGGCCAAGCTCCCGTTTGATGGCATCTGCCACCACTGAATCATCATATTCTGAAATATAAGACACAATGGGCTGTCGATCTTCGGGGGGAGTTGATATTACACTGATGTCCCGCATGCCGGTGAGGGACATATGAAGGGTTCTCGGAATGGGGGTGGCTGTCAGGGCAAGTACATCAATGGTGCTTCTTTTCTTTTTAAGGCTTTCCTTGTGTTTCACCCCGAATCTTTGTTCCTCGTCCACAACCAGAAGTCCCAGAGCTTTAAAATGAACGTCTTTCTGGAGAAGGCGATGGGTGCCGATGACCACATCGGTCTTACCCGATGCCAGGTTTTCCAAAATTTTACGCTGTTGTGCCGCGGTTCGGAACCGGGACAGGGCCTCCACCGTCACCGGATACCCGGCAAAGCGCTGACGGAAGGAATGCAGATGCTGTTCCGCCAGAATGGTGGTGGGGACAACCACGGCGGCCTGTTTTCCATCATTTACGGCCTTGAAGGTGGCCCGGATGGCCACTTCGGTTTTGCCATACCCCACATCTCCGCACACCAGTCGATCCATGGGGGTTTCATCCTCCATGTCGGTGAGGACGTCTTCAATGGCTTTGAGTTGATCCGGGGTTTCATCATAGGGAAATGCCGCCTGGAAATCGTTGTAGTATTCATCCGGGGCACTGAAGGCGTACCCCTTATTCACCCGGCGTTCGGCATATATTTTAAGGAGCTCCCCGGCCATTTTTTCCACTTCTTTTTTTGCTTTGGCCCGGGCTTTGCCCCAGGTTTTCCCACCGATTTTATCCAGAAGCGGGGTGTAGCCTTCCACCCCCACATACTTTTCGATCATTTCCATGCGATCCACCGGAAGATAAAGTCGGTCTTCATCCCGGTAAGAGATAAGGATAAAATCACCGGAAAGACCTTCCATGGTGATGGTGCGAAGTCCCTCATATTGTCCGAGGCCATGCTCCACATGGACAACGATATCCCCTTCTTTGAGCTCTTCCGGGGTGATGAAACTGGTTTTTACCCGGCTGGTACCGGTTTTCCGGATTCTTTTTTTTGCTCCGAATATTTCCTGATCCGTGATCAGGGCAAGACCTTCTTCGGGGTGTACAAATCCCGAAGAAATATTGCCCACCACATGAAAAATACCCGGGGAAAGAGCATGGGACCGGGGAAATTGATCCAGGCGCATGGGCTCAATACCATAGGGCTGCAAAAGAGAAACCACCCGTGTGGCCTGGACCTCGCTTGTGCATACCACAACCGCTGCCATACCCATGTCCCGTTTTTCCTCCAGCCATTTTGCCAGGGGCAGTAAAATGTTTTCGTGGCGGCCTTCTCTTTTAAGCTCGGCGGACAGAAGGGCATTGTTTTTAAAACCGGGGTTCATAACCCTTGCAGATGGGGCTTCTGGCACCTTGTTAGCGGATTCATCGGCGGCGGGTGTTTTTGCGGCAGTCTCACCGGGAACGGGCAGGATAGCTTCGGGCTTTTGGATATCAACGGCTTTGAAGGCAATGGTTTTTCTATTAAAAACCTGGTTGATGACATTGTCCCAGGTCATGTAAATGGATTCCGGGGCCACACACAATCTTTTTTCCGATCGGGCGGTTTCAAGATTTTCCCGGGCACTTTTTTCAAACTGACGAGCCGCCTGCAGCAGCAGGTCAGGCTCATCCATTACAAAAAGTGTGTCGGTGTCCACATAATCAAAGAAAGAGTCCAGCTGCGGGTACACAATGGACAGCATGCTTTCCATGCCGGGAAACCGTCCTTCTTCTTTGGTTCGATCCACGTATTCCCGCATTTTTGCCGTGCCGATGTCCGATTCCGATGCCGCCTGGCGCAGACGTCCCAGGACATGGGCAAGGGTGCTTCTTTCCAGCACGGCTTCACTGGCAGGGATGATGATGGCTTCTCTAAGCTCCTTTGTACCCCGCTGGGAAATGGGGGAAAAAAAACGCAGGGATTCCACCAGATCCCCCATGAGATCAAGCCGCAGGGGCAGGGCGTAATTGGGTGAAAAAATATCCATGATCCCCCCCCGCACCGAGTAATCACCTGGTTCTTCCACAAGAGATGTCCGCTGATAACCGCCGGCATTGAGGCGTGCAATGAGAAGATCCCGGTCAATTTCCTCGTTATTGATGATCAGTTCCTGGGCATCGGCAAGGGTTTTTCTGGGGACCAGTTTTTGCAGCAGGGTATCAACACTTGTCACCACCAGATGATGCGCCCTTCCTGAAATAAGATGGTTGAGAACGCTCAGGCGTTTGGCAGCGGTGGCCCCATGGTAGGAAAGGGATTTAAAGGGCAGGATATGATACCCCGGAAAATAGAGGCGTCTGGATTTCTTTCCCGGCAGTTTTGGCAAAAAAAAGGAGATGTCTTCCATGAAGCGCATGGCCTTTTTATGGTCCGAGACAATGACCACAACGGTTTTTTCCATGTCCCGGCACAGCTGTGACACCACAAAGCCTTTTTCTGCACCATTCATTCCGGTGAGTTCCAGGCGGGAGGCGGGTTTGTTGATCTCTTTTAAAAGGGTGTTTTTCATTTTTTTCTTGATTTTAGACGTCATAAGCATTAAAGGTAGTCACACATTCAAATGCCGATGTAACTCAGTTGGTAGAGTAGCTGATTCGTAATCAGCAAGTCAGCGGTTCGACTCCGCTCATCGGCTCCAGTGAAAAACGCTATGGTTACAGGCTTTCCAGCTTGTAACCTTTTTTTGTTTTTCTTTAAAACCCTTTATTATGGCATTTCGGGTGCGTAAAATGCATACCGTTTGCATACCGCTTTTTAAAGAGCTGACAACCATATATCAGGCCATCCTTGAAAAAACAACCCATGGTATGCATACCCGGTATGTAGTTCTTTCTTTTGCAATTCGCTTAATCTTTTCAAAGCTTCGCAACCTACCCAGTCCCAGCATACCCATGGAGAAGGGCAAAGCTTTTATTCTCCAATCATTTTGACCAAAACACGTTTTTTTCTTCTACCGTCAAATTCACCATAAAAAATTTGTTCCCATGTGCCGAAATCAAGCTTGCCTTCCGTGATTGTCACAACACTTTTTCTACCCATGATCTGTCTTTTTATATTGAGTTAAGACACCGCCTGTCGTCAAAAGTACAATAACACAAGCCTGTCCCCTTTGGCCCCGCCAACTATGCGAGACAAAACATATTATGACCAAGCTGGAAAAATGGGAATGCACTCACAAAAAGTCTCTTTATCTGTATGTCAGATTGATATGCAGGTCAGGTGAACAACTCCTTGATATCCATCAAAAATCAAAAAGGCGCATTGCCATTGATTCGACAATATGCCCTTTTAAAATGCGAGCTGTTTTTAGCTGATTCAGGTCAAATTAAATTTTGATTCCGGCCAATGAAACAGGAAATTAGATTTTCTTTGCCTTTGCATCCCTTAACATAAAGTACACCGAGAAGATAAAGGCAATGCCCACAAAAAAGAAGGGACTCCCACCACAATGGCCAGAATTTTGATATCTTTAAATCCTCCGGTGAGCTGAAGATAATACCGGTAAGACCGATGATCACGCCCCAGAAGGCTTGGTATTGGGGCTTGATCATCGTCTTGTCTTGCCCGGGAATGACGCAGGAGTGCGAATGAAGTTCACTCCGGCAAGAAAGAAGCAGATGGTTCAAATATTGCTTGTTTACACATGATGGTGGACTGCATTGACAATACGTGATGTATTAGATATCTTCCAAAATTGTAAAAAGCAGGTGCTGAGTACTTGGGTACTGTATGTTAACAGCAACAGCTTTTTTCAGTCTTCGTTGTATTCACCAGGACATACGGGTTATAAAGAAACAGGAACAGGTAGATGTGATTATAAATCTTTGTCTTTGTATGGCGGCCTTTGCTTTCAGTTTTGCCGGATTTGGATATGGCCTGGTGGCTGTTCCTCTTCTGGCTCTGGTTATGCCCGTGAAAATGGCCGTGGCCATTCAATTTCCTTTTTCGGTGCTCCTGGTATTGCTCAATACCTGGCGGTATGGACGCACCCTTCAATGGCAGGATTTAAAATCCCTTTTTCTGGGGGCAGCCATTGCCATTCCCGTTGGGGTTTTTTCCCTGAACTGGTTTCCCGAAATTGTGATGAAGCGTGCGCTGGCCGTATTCATTGTTCTAACAGTGTTAAGTGCCAGAAACAGGTGGGGAGAAAAAATGATTCATGGATTTGCTTCCACTTCGCTGGGTGGTGCTGTGCTTGGTATTATCAGCGGTTGGTTTATCGGTGCCTATACCACAGGTGGCCCACCGGCCGTTATTTATGCTACTGCCAGATTTACCGATGCTGAAAAAGCCAAAGGTATTATGGGTATCTACTTTCTCGTCACCGACATTGTCCTGGTCATTCTTTTTTGTGTCACCGGTGTGCTGACCGAGGGTACTTTGGTGCAGTCCCTTATGTATGCCCCTGCAGTGGTGATTGGATTTCTTGTGGGAGCAGTTTCTTTAAAGCGGGTCAGTTACCGGGGGTACATGGTTGGGGTGCATGTATTACTCCTGATGGCTGCAGGTATGCTGTGGTTTGTGCATTGAGTAATGACAAGGATGCTACGCAAGCTGTGTTAAAAGTGGTGCCTGCCATCACCCAAACCATCAAAATCAGTCTTGAGGATCTAAATTATCACCAGACAGTTTGATTGAGATTTATAATGGCCCATATCGCTCCTTAAATGGTGGCATGGGCCGTTTTTATATGACAAGGTTGTAATTGTCATAAGTCCTGTTCTTTTTTATCGTTGGATTAATAACTGGGGCGAGATACGTAAAAATTCACTGTTAATGGCCTTTACCACCCCTTCATGCACCTCTCCGGTGTGCTCATCCATATAGACCTTGGAAACCTCTGTGGGCAGCACCAGAATGCGCTCATCCCATTGACTGAGATGTTGGCAAAGATGTCCTTTTCCTTCAAATACCTCGTTTTCAGCCACTGTGGTGTCAATTCCATTGGGAAGACAGATGCTTTCAAGGCCTGACAGCCAGTTATGGATGCAAGGTGCCCACCTGGATCGATTCAGCAGTGCGGTTCCGAGATTAAACACCGGCGGGGAGGAAAATCCTTTGTCTTTCTGTCTGGAAATATTGTAGGAATGAATATCCAGCACAATGCAGATATTAAATTTGTTCAACAGATGGGTGACCACAGTTCCCATAAAATCGTAAAACCGAGTGTGGCTGTCCAGGCTTTTGCGGTTCATTTTCGGGGTGGGCTGGCTACCATATACCTGAATTCCCCAGAATTTATCCGGGGTGAGGGGCAATGCCAAATCCGGTGATCGATTGAGATCGTATACGGCCCGGGATTCCAACCCCCATATGGTGTTGGGCAACCCTTTGATCATTTTTTCCGTGGCCGTATCCTCTTCAAACAGACGCTGGGCCGGAGGAATGACCATATAAGGCAAGAGTTCCTCCCGAACAAGGTGACCGGCATGGATGGCCGTGGCAATGATGGGGGTGGAAAAATCAAAATCATAGGCAAATCCCTGTAAAGGGTCTGTTCCTGCTATGCCACCCTTATGGGCGATTTCGTTTTTTATTGAAGGTATATAAGGAAGGGGCATGGTGTTTTTTTCCATAAAATCATTTTTTTAAAAATTGGGTCTGGGCCATAAGAGGAGTCATCAATTGTTGGATTAGTCACAACATGGGGTACTCGTCACACCTGGTGGGCCAATGGGGTCAGGCTCATAATCTGCTGAGCCTGACCTGGCATTTTTATGGGCATTCAAAAAATTGGCTACCAACATAAAGCGGGCCAACCCGCATGTCCTGGTGGACACAACGAATATAGGGTCGTAGACGCGGAGGCAAATGGCAATATTCCGCCGCCCCCCGACGGGTAATGGTCCCGGCCCGGAACTGTAGACAGCTCGATTGGCCGGTTCCTATTACCCGTCGGGGGGCGGCTCTGCTGAGGTAAACTTGAAGGCTACCTTTTCATCTAACATACATGGCAGTAAGTACCTGCCACAACGAATAATGAAAAAGTAGTTGCTGTTAGAACCCAGTACCTAGAACCCAAAACCCAGTACCCGCTTTCTCATATAAAAAGCGTTTGCAAATACCTATGAAATGGGCCTTGCAAATAAAATGATGATCGAATTTGTCCAAACTTATGGCGGTAGCCCTGTTTGCTCTAAATTAGATTAAACCGTGCCAGGGCCGAGGTGACAATGTGGTTCACCAGTTTTTTGTAATCCTGGGCCTCATCACCGGAGGCGTGGTGCATGGTGAACATCTGGGGACTCCAGCTTTTTATGGGTTTCAGGCCGGGGATGCCGTTGACCTCAATGATTTTAAGGACCCCGTTGGCATCCATACGCATGTCTGCCCGGACATGGTCCAGACAGTTGAGGGCTTCCATGGCCTGGCGGCACAGTTCGTTGGCCTGGTCGGCATATTTCCCGGCGGGTCTGATTTTAGTGGCACCCACCCCCCTCAAGTCACTTCTTAAAATGGGATATTTGCCGAAAAGTGCGGGGTCCACCAGCACCTGGCCGGGTAGAAATTCCTGGTGCTCACCGTTGCCGAGCATTAAAACTGTGTACTCATCACCGGGCAGATATTCTTCAACCAGGGCTGGCTGGTCATAGGTGTCGTGGATGTGGGCCACCCGTTTTTTTAGTTCGTCTTCCGAATTGACCACACTGTCATCACTGATGCCAACGGATCTGGATTCATAGCTGGGTTTCACAAAGGCAGGGTAGGTAAGCTCGGGTAATGGATCATTGCGATCAATCTGGTAATGATAGGGTACGGAAACGCCCTTTGCCGTGAGGATATCATGGGTGGCGGTCTTGTTGATCAGGGCTTTCATGGTGGCGGCATTGGGTCCGATGTAAGGGATTTTTCTCTCATCAAAGATATCTGCAAACCACTCACCGTCTTCGTTCAAGCCGATGGTATCTGATTTGCTGTTGATATAGTAAAGGCAGCTCCAGATGATATCGTATTCTTTTTCTTCAATGGCCTTGTAGAATTCTTCCATGTTGTTGACAAATGCGATTTCTGCGCAGTTGTCACCCTCATTAATGGCTTTGCATACCTCCTGGGTAACTGAAAGATCTCCCCAGCCCTGGGCGTCTCCGGCCGGGCCGGTGATGATCAGTACTTTTTTCATTTTTTTATCTCCATTTTTTTGTATGAAAGTCTCACCAATATGCTGGAATTAAAGGGCTCTCGTTTTTCGCTGTGGCAGACTAATTTGCCATGTATGTTTATATGAAAATGCCGAGAGCAGAGCCCCCGGCGGGCCGACATGGCGGTTTATATTATATTACAGAAAACAGGGTCGGGTTCAGCTCATATCTGCCAAGTACCGCCACGGTTTCAGGGGAAATCTTTTCCAGCAATCGACGGTAGGCGTTAATGCGCGCGGTTTCCCATGGGATCCTTGACACAATGTGAAAATTGATTTCTGGATGTTTCGTGACCGTTTTTTTCTGGTTTAAAGCTCGGCGGGTCATGGATTCGTTGGGATTTAATATCACCACATCTTTGGTGATATGCTTTCTCATGGCTTCCATGAAAAGATCCCGGCAATATCCGAAATGGGTACAGCAAAGGGCTGCAAACACCCGGCCAGCGGTATTGCCCATGTTTGCCGCGGCCTTTTTCACATTGTCATCAATCATTTTCGGCACGATATCACTGAAGGGATTCCTCTCAATCTTGCCTGCCAGATCCACACACCCCTGGTTGAAGATACGACCTTTTTCAATGCCCATCTGTCTCAGCCGCATCTCATGGGACCGGGCCGAGGTGGTGGTGGGGGTGCCAAAGATAATTACCCGGCTGTCCGGAGTTTGAACCATATTGTCATGGATCATGTCCGCCCCGTCCGCCACAATCCCGGTGACTTCAATGTCTGTTTCCCTGCTGAAGGGGGTTTCAGGGTAAATCACCGAAAGGGTATTACAGGCAATGAATATCCGATGGGGATGGTAATTAGCCATGGCGGTTAAGGCATTGTGAAACACCCGGGCCCTGGTTTCCATGTCTGGAAAATGATTGTATCCGCGGTGGGATTCGGGCCAGGCATTGAAATAGATGAGATTGACACTTTTCCAGGGAGAACCTGTCTTCAGTTGATTGGCAATCTCGGAGAACACCGACAGCCCCCCCAGGCCGGAATCTGTTATCAGGAGGGTTTGTTCTGCAGCATGGTTTATTTCTGGCATTTGCAACGTCCTGCCGGTTATATGTTCCTTTGTCCGGGTAACTGTCATCTGCTTGCCTCCCCCGCTTTTTGTACCGAGTGGGTGGCCGGAGACATCTGTGGATCATCTAGGGTGCGAGTGAGCCATTCCCGGGTCAACTGTCTTGCCCAGTCCGGTGAGGATTCCAGGGTGCCTTCCACCATGCGGGACATGGCATCCTTCCAGTGGTGAAAATGCTGGAGGGTGGTGAGACGGTTTCTGAACATGGCCGCCCCTTTTTTCGGGTCTTCTTTCATGCGGCTCATAAGCATTTCAATCTCATTGAAAAACCCATCGGTGCCATAGTTGTGCAGAAAACCGTGCCAGGCATCTTCAATGCCTTCCGGGGTGTCAAGGGGATCTGAGATTTCCTTCAAACCTTGAAGAAAGCGTTTTTTTGCGCTTTCCTTCAGGCATGACACTCCCCTGTCATGGATTTCATAGGGGATCAGCTCCAGGGCCGGGGGCAGGTGCTTTTCCAGAACCAGTTTTACCATGTAGCCCTGTTTTCGATGCACCAGCCGGGTATCCTGGTAAAATACAAAATTACCAAGGCTGTAACAGAGGGGAACCCCGTTATATACGGAAATGCCCTGGGGAACATGGGGATGATGCCCGATGACCACATCGGCCCCGGCATCGGCCATCTGTTTAAAGGCGTTGGTGACATAGGGCGGGGGAAACGGGATGTACTCAACCCCGCAATGGCTGATGGTAATGATGAAATCCACGCTGCCCTTCAGTCCTTTGATGGTCTCTTCCATCAGGGAAAGATCCCAGCCCATGACCCCTGGTTTTGCCGTGTCCGCGCCGGTGAGGTCTTCGCCTTCACTGAAGTTGACAAGGGCGATGGTGAGGCCCTTCACCGTGAGGATCAAGGGCTTTTTAGCCTCCTCCAGACTGTTTCCGGCCCCGAGATGCCTGATCTGATTTTTATCCAGTACATCCAGGGTCTCCTGGAATGCCGCCTGACCAAAATCAAACATATGGTTATTGGCCAGGGTCACCACATCAAAGGGAACACAGGATAACCCCTCTACATGTTTTGTCTCTCCCTTGAATACGGCACCGCTTTTCCAAACAGGTTGCCCGGTATCGCTTAAGGGGGCTTCTAAATTGACAATGGAAAGGTCAGCACCGCAGAGCAGGGGATAAAGATCGCCATAGATGGAAACCGGATCTGTTTCAATCAGGGGGCCAAATGCCCTTATGGGGGCCCAGTCTCCGGCGATGATCACATCTGCCCTGGGATTGTTTTTGTCCACATCGGGATTGTCCTGGGAAGTGGGCAAACGGATATCTCCCGTTTGCCAGTCTATAAAAGGAAGGGGGGTCATAGGGATATTTTCTCCTTTCCATGGGTATATCGGATGGGCATACGTCGGGTGAGGGAAGCCACGATTTCATAGTTGATGGTGCTGCACAAATCGGCAATGTCATCGGCACTGATTTCACAATCTCCCTCCCGGCCCATGATGGTCACCGGATCTCCCACCTTTACATCGGGAACATTGTCCACATCAATCATGGTGAAATCCATGCACACCCGTCCCACCACCGGGACCTTCACCCCTTTTACAATCATGCAGCCTCTGGAGGAGAGCAGGCGGTTATAACCATCGGCATATCCGATGGGAACCGTTGCTATGGTTGTCTCGCTGGGGGTGACATGGGTGCTGCCATAGCTTACGCCAAAGTTCTTGGGCACCTTCTTTATATGAATGATGGAAGAGGTGATGGACATCACCGGTTTCAGATCCGCCAGTTTATGGTCCACTTCAATGGAGGGCCAGAGCCCGTAAAGACAGATACCGGCCCGGACCATGTTTAAATGACTCTGGGGAATCTCCAGAATGGCGGCGCTGTTGGCCGCATGACTTAAGGGAGGGCAAATACCACGGGTATCCAGTCGTTTCAGAAGATCGGAAAAAAGAGCCATTTGACCCAGGGTGTGGGTTTTATCCCGGCAGTCGGCACTGGCAAAGTGGGTGTAAATGCCTTCCACAAACAGACCCTTCAGGGCAGAAATGTTCCGAATTTCTTCTTCGGCCGGGCCGTGGCCATCCACAGGGGGGGACATGGAAAGGGCCGATGGCAGAATTCCCAGCCGACCCATGCCCGTGTCCACCTTGATGTGCACCTTGATGGTATTGCCGCATTTGATGGCTTCTTCTGAAATAATGCGGGCTGTTTCCAGGGAGGTGACGGTGGCCCTGATGTCATGGCTGCTCATGTAGGCGACCTGACAGGGTAACACATCTCCAAACAGCAGGATGGGGGTGTCAATACCGGCATCCCTTAACTCCACCGCTTCAGATACCCGGGCTACACAGAGAAAAGAAATCCCGTTTTTAATCAGGGTCTTTGCAACAGTCATTGCCCCATGCCCATAGGCATTGGCCTTGATTACCGCCATGATCTGTGCCGATGATGCCGTGGTCCGACGAAGTTGCAACAGATTATGGACCAATGCCGAAAGATCAACATTCACAGCCGTCTGCGGTAATAATGCAGCGTTAACGGGGGACATCAGGATACCTTTCCCTGTCCATATGCCGTGGTGTATTCTTTAAAAAGTGACATCACCTGACGGGTCTTGTCACCGGGTTTACCGTCGGCAACCACCATGTCGTTGATCTTGATCACCGGCACAATCTCTTTGTTGGAGGCGGAGATAAATACTTCATCCATTTCCCCAAGCTCGGCCATGTCAATGTGGCGCAGTTCCAGGGTGAATTTATCCTTGATCAGATCCAGCACAACACTGCGGGTGATACCCGGCAGCATGCCATCCGGGGGGGTGATGAGGGTGTTGCCCTTAAACCCGAAAAAGTTGGTGGTGGTGCCTTCAAGCACCCGGTTTTTTCGATCCACGTAGATGGCTTCTATGGCGCCCACCCGGTGGGCCTCCTGCTGGGCAAACACCGCAGAAAGGTAGTTGGTGCTCTTGGATTCGGGGATGAAGCGTTCCATGTCAACGGTGATGACGGCGGCACCATCGGCATACCACCAGTCGGGCAGCATGTATTTAGGAGTGACCATGACCATTAGTTTGCCGTTGCCCTGGGGAGTGACGCCGTCGGGGCTGATACCGCCGGTGTAAACAATACGGATATTGGACTCATCATGGTGGGTATTTTTTTTAATGGTCTGGCGAACAATGTCGCAGATTTCGGCATTGGTGTGCTGAAGGGTCAGCCCGATTTCCTTGGCAGAGTTTTCAAGACGTGCCACATGGGCTTCCAGATAAAAGGGACGTTTGTTGTAAGTAATCAGGAAATCAAATACCCCAAAACCCCTTAAAACAGTGATGTCTTTTGCTGACAGGGTTGCCTTGTCCTCCTCAACAAATTCTCCGTCAATGTAATAAATATCCACTTTTTTCTCCTTATTTATTAGTTGGTGGTGTTTTTTTATACCTGGATCATACCCTTGGTTTTAAGAGTATGGCCAGATAGATGGGGTGATAAAAGCCTGTTTTTTAACGTCTTCCCGTGTTAATGGATGGAATTTATTATAATCGTATACCATATAGTGTCTTGTTTGGCCAATTATATTTTATATGAAAGAATAAAAAATTTTTTTGACAACAATCTGATATCTGATATCTGATATTTTAGATTTTGTATCTGTTTATAAAGAAGTGGTGGGTACCGGGTACAGCCATTGACAAAATAAAAATGAAGTCGCCATGTCCGTGGAAACGCTGGGCCGGTATCTATAAAGTTTAAATGGAGGAGTGAGTGTCATGGGATCAAAAACGGATTGGCTTGAATATGATGTTGAAGAAATGATAAAGGGCGATAGAGAAAGTCTCTGGCATCACCTGAAACCTCACAAATGCGTTGAAAATCAGGAGCAGATGATTATTGTGGAAGGTAAGGGACTGCGCGTGACCGATATCCGGGGGAAAGAATATCTGGATGCTACTTCCGGCGGCGTGTGGAGCGTCATGGTGGGGTACGGCCGTGATTTCATTGCAGAGGCCGTTTGTGCCCAGCTGAAAAAAATGCCCTATTTCGCCGGTGTGTTCGGCAATATTCCTTCTATAAAATTTGCCAATAAACTTCTGGAAAAACGTCCCCGTCTTCAGAAGGTGTATTTTCCCAATTCCGGTTTTGAAGCCAATGAAAAAGCATTTAAAATTGTGCGCCAGGCATCAACAATTGATCCCGCCCGCAAAGGTAAGGAAAAAATTCTGTACCGGGATCGGGATTACCATGGCACCACCATTGCCGCTTTAAGTGCTACGGGTCAGTTTGAGCGTAAAAATGATTATGGTCCCTTTGTACAGGGATTTGTGGAAGTGCCACAGTGCCTTTGCTATCGATGTGATTATAATAAGAGCTATCCCGGATGTAATGTGGAATGTGCCCATGCCGTTGAGGAGATCCTTCTAAAGGAAGGGCCTCAAACCGTGGGTGCGCTGATTGTGGAACCCATCACCGCAGGCGGTGGTATTCTTCCGCCGGTGAAAGAATATTATCCCATTGTCCAGAATATCTGTAAAAAATATGGCGTGTGGCTCATCATGGACGAGGTGGTGTGTGGATTTGGCCGCACCGGTGAGTTCTGGGGGCATTCCCACTATGATGTGGACCCGGACATAGTCACCATGGCCAAGGGGCTTGCATCTTCCTACGAAGCCTTGTCCGCCACCGTTGTGAAACAGGAAATTTATGATATTTTCTTAAATGATCCGGCCAATGCCGATACCCGCATGAACTATTTTTGTGACATCAGCACCTATGGCGGATGTACGTCTGCCATGACCGCAACTCTGGAAAGCACCCGGATCATTGAAGATGAAAATCTGGTGGAAAACAGTAAAAAGGTTGGAGCCTATCTCCTTGATCAGCTCAAAACTCTGAAAGATCTTCCCGTGGTGGGAGATGTCCGGGGTGTGGGCCTTTTTTGTGGTATTGAGTTTGTAAAGGATCAGCAGAGCAATACCCCCATAACCGAAGGAGAAATGGGTGCATTGATGGGTAATATCATGGGGCAGGGTGTTATTGTGGGGCGGACCAATTCCAGTCTCCCCGGTATGAATACCATCATGAACTTTGCTCCCTGTCTGTCCATCACCACAGAAGAGGTGGATGAAATTGTTGCCGCAGTGCGAGCTGCCATTAAAAAAACTTTTTCCTGTTAATTTTATAGTTACACTTTAGGGGCTTGATCATAAATCTCTCCCCCACATGAAAGGTTTATGATCAAGCCCCACTTCGCTTGATCTAAGTCCCTTATGGTGAATTTAACTTTTGGACTTCAGCGTTGATGAAAGGGCTGGCTTGATTTCATAAAACCCGATCCTGTCTAATTCCGCCATTGCAGCACTGAGTTTTTTAATTGGCAGTAATTGTCGATTTTTAATCCCCCCCTTGACGGCAGCCATACAGTCAGTTATTTTCTACATCACAAACGGCATCAGGCTTTTTGGTGGACGTATTTTAAAAAGAATTGGGTAGCTAAAAATGAGTCAGAAATTGAAGGTTTTGTCTTTAAGTGAGCAGGTATATCAATATTTAAGGGAGCAAATGAACTCCGGGGTGTTTTTGCCTGGCTCCACCATTAATATCGGTAAAATTGCCGACCAGCTGGGTATCAGCAAAACTCCATTGCGGGATGCCTTGATTCTACTGGAGCTCGAAGGCTTTGTGACCATACTGCCCCGCCGGGGGGTCCGGGTGAACGCCTTGACCCTCCAGGATGTTAAACATATCTATGAACTGGTGGGACCCCTGGAGGCCTCCATTGTGCAGAATTGTTTTGACATGATTACTCCGGCCCACATAGATAAGATGGAAGCTTTGAATGAGAAAATGCTTCGTGAAATTGAAGAGAACAATTATGAATGTTTTTTTCAGTCCAACCTTGAATTTCACAATGTGTATGTGGATTTGTCGGACAATGTTTTGATTAAAAAAACCATTCTTCCGGTGAAGCAGCACCTGTACGATTTCCCCAGCAGAATTTATATCAGTGATTGGGAGAGACGAAACTGCAAAGATCATCTTGATTTTATTGAGTGCTTAAAAAAGGGCGATTGCAACGGTGCTGCCTCGGTGCTAAAGGATGTTCACTGGTCCTACACGGTTCAGGAGGATTACATTGTTAAATTTCATACCATGAGATCGCGGGATATTGTAAAACAGAAAGCCAGCCTGGAAAATGAATCGTAATTTATCAATGTGAAAAACGTGTAAAAACAGGAAAATAAAATGATTGTACTTGTTATTAATGCCGGTAGTTCTTCATTGAAATATCAACTCCTGGACATGGTGGAAAGCAAGGTCATGGCCAGTGGAGTTGTGGAAAGAATCGGTGAAGATATGGGAAACGTGACCCACAAAAAATTCATCGGAGCCGCACCGGAAAAATTTATCCTGGAAGAAAAAATCGCCGATCATCGGGATGCCATGCATCTGGTGACAAAGCTTATTGTGGATGCAGATGCAGGGGTTATTAAAGGTAAGGATGAAATTGATGCCATCGGACACAGGGTGGTCCAGGGAGGAGAAGATTTCCGAGCCGCCGTCATCATAGATGCCGATATTAAAAAAGTCATTGAAAAAAATACCCCCCTGGCCCCACTGCATAATCCCCCCAATCTCATGGGCATTGAAGTTGCAGAAGCTTTGTTTCCCGGGATTCCCAATGTTGCCGTGTTCGATACGGAATTTCATCAGTCCATGCCTGCCCGGGCCTTTCTTTATGCCTTACCCTATGACTTTTATGAAAAAATGCGGGTGCGGCGGTATGGATTTCATGGCACCTCCCATAAATACGTGGCCCGGACCGCAGCTGTCCACATGGATAAACCCCTGAACACATTAAATATGATCACCGTGCACCTGGGCAATGGCTGCTCCATGTGCGCAGTTGAAAAGGGGCTTTGCATTGATACTTCCATGGGCATGACCCCCCTTGCAGGTGTAATGATGGGAACCCGCACCGGGGATATTGATCCGGCCATCCAGCGATATATCATGGAAAATACCGGCATGTCCGCCGATGAACTGGACACAGTGTTTAATAAGCAAAGTGGTCTTAAGGGGGTCTGCGGCATGAATGACATGCGGGACATCCATGATGCCGCATCAAAGGGAGATGGTCGTGCCGCCCTGGCCCTTGACATGTTCACCTATCAGGTGAAAAAATACATCGGTGCCTATATTGCGGCCCTTGGTCGGGTGGATGCCGTGATTTTTACCGCCGGCATAGGGGAAAATGACGACATTGTCAGAGCAGGGAT
Organism: Desulfocicer niacini; assembly: GCF_054657595.1. Classification (NCBI taxonomy): domain Bacteria; kingdom Pseudomonadati; phylum Thermodesulfobacteriota; class Desulfobacteria; order Desulfobacterales; family Desulfobacteraceae; genus Desulfocicer; species Desulfocicer niacini. The sequence goes on along the minus strand of NZ_BAAHYK010000022.1, from coordinate 37,199 downwards.
TTGCGCCAATCTGTCCGGGCTTGGCATTGAACTGGATATTGAAAAAAACCAGGGCCGTATATCGTCGGCCAAAGCACTTCATACAGCAGACAGCCGGGTGCAGATCTGGGTGATTCCCACCAATGAAGAGCTGCAGATTGCCCGGGAAGTTATGGAAATTATCCAATCCTGATCCCTCACCACAAGCCAAATAATGAGAAAATCTCAGGCTACCATTTACCATGATACAAAAGCCCCTTTCCGACCAGGAAAGGGGCTTTTGCAATTGTTTCTTCCCTGACCCCCTCTATCTGATCAAGCGTAGAAGCGGCAAAATGGGATTGCACCCCACTGATTTGTGGTGGAGTTCTCCTCCTGGATCATGGATTTTTTAGATATGCTTTATTTCAGGCAGTTTTTGTTTTTTTCTTTTTGACCTCATCCGGTTTATCCTTCTCCGTGGTATTTTCTTTGGTGTTATCTGCCTTGCCGGATTTCAGGCTCTCTTTTTTGGCAGATTTCTCCGGCTTTTTCAAAGTTGAACTTTCTTTGGTCTTCGGGGAGTTTCCTTTTTTTTTGGAGGAGGGTGGTTTACCGCCCCTTAAAAGTTGGAGTACTGCGTCCTTGTTTCTGGCAAGGTGTAAAGAAAGCGTATCCAACTGCTCCGGGCTGATGTCCAGATCTTCTGTTTTTAAGAACTGATACAGATTATCTGCAATATCCAGCATCTTATCATGGGCATCGGCTTCTTTTTTTGTGGCAAATGTCATTTTTTCGTCTCCGTCTCTGACTACGACATATTTAACGATGACCGCCATTTTTTACTCCTCTAATCAAAAAGTGCATTGACAAACAGGTTTGCATCAAAATCCTGCAGATCCTCAATCCCTTCTCCCACACCTATATATTTCAGGGGGAGATCCATGGTTCGGGCCACCGAGGCCACCACGCCGCCCTTGGCAGTGCCGTCAAGTTTGGTAAGGGCAAGGGCTGTGATTCCCACGGCATCATTGAATAATTTTGCCTGGGACAGGGCGTTTTGTCCGGTGGTGGCATCAAGCACCATCAACACCTCATGGGGAGCCCCGGCCAAGCGTTTTCCCACGGATCGTCTGATTTTTTTCAGTTCTTCCATGAGATTCTTCTGGGTGTGCAACCGGCCGGCCGTATCGATGAGCAGAATGTCGATACCCCGTGCAATGGCGGCTTCCACGGCATCAAAGGCCACCGCTGCAGGGTCTGAGCCTTCCCTGTGTTTTACCACCTTTACATTGGCACGATTGGCCCAGATTTCCACCTGTTCTATGGCCGCGGCCCGGAAGGTGTCTGCGGCGGCAATGAGTACCTTTTTACCCTGGGCTGAGAATTTTAAAGCCAGTTTTCCAAGGGTTGTGGTTTTCCCTGTACCGTTGACTCCCACCACCATGATCACCCGGGGACCAATGGTTTCAGGTTCCGCAGACGTATCCGTTGTCAGTGGAAACAAGGCCCTGAGTTCTTCTTTCAGAATGGATTTTAATTCATCGGCTGTTTTGAGCTTTCTGGCTTTTCTGGATATTTTGTCCATGATTTCCATGGTGACATCCATGCCCAGATCCGACATGACAAGGATTTCCTCCAGCTCTTCAAGGAGGTTGTCATCAATTTGTCTTTCAGCGGAAAATAGCTCGTTTATGTCGGTGAGAAGGATCTCCCGGGTTTTGCTGAGTCCTTTTTTAAGACGGTTAAAAATTCCCAATGTTCTTTCTCCAAACGATTTTTAAGTAAGTTATGACTTCGGCTTCTTCTTTATCATGACTGTCATAAAGATTCAAATATCCATTGTTCCAGGGGTGTATAATTCAGGGGGGAGTTTCTTTACCTTTTTGAGTTAAATTTAAAATTTTCGGGTGGAAAGAGGCTTTACTTTCCTGCTATCTTCATATAGAGAGAATAAGGGGTGGCCCATGTTGTGACCAAGTCCATTTGTTTTAATGTATCCTCCCAACTATCTGTGTTGCGATCAAGACCTTATGTATCTGTATTGCGAGGTAAGATCATACCATTTGGCCCCCGTTCTAATCAGCGGGTTTGTCTAAAAGTGCCTGATGTTGTGACTACACCCTGTTGCGGCAAATTTTTTGCCGATATGTCTGTACCCAATTCCAAAAAGGAGGAATGTTTTATGAAAAAAACTTTATCAGTTGTTCTTTCCCTCATTGCGGGAATCTTTTTCTTTGCAGGCTCCGTTTCTTTTGCAGCGGATATTGAACTTGCCCAGAAGTCAACCCTGGAAAAAATTATCAAACAGGGTGAGTTACGGGTGGGATTTGAAGCGGGTTATATGCCCTTTGAAATGACGGACCAGAAGGGTCGGTTTGTGGGATTTGATATTGATATCACAAAGGAAATGGCCAAGGCGATGGGCGTTAAATTCGTTCCCGTTAACACCGCCTGGGATGGCATTATTCCTTCATTGATCACCGATAAATTTGATATCATTGCTTCCGGCATGACCGTCACCCAGGAAAGAAATCTTAAAGTCAATTTTGCCGATCCCTATATCATTGTGGGGCAGACCATTCTGCTTAACAAAAAGCATGAAGGTGCAGTTACGTCCTATAAAGACTTGAATGATCCCAAATACATTGTCACCTCAAAACTTGGAACCACCGGAGAGATGGCGGTGAAGAGAAAAATTCCCAAATGTACCTACAAGTCCTTTGAAACAGAAACCGAAGGCGCTCTTGAAGTCATTAACGGTAAGGCTGATGCCTTTGTGTATGATCTTCCCTATTGTGTGGTATTCATGGCAAACCAGGGAGAAGGCAAAGTTATTTTTCTTGATGAACCGTTTACCTTTGAGCCCCTTGCCTGGGCCATCAACAAAGGTGATCCGGATTTCATGAATTTTCTTAATAATTTTCTGCGTCAGTTAAAAAACGATGGCAGGTATGACAAGATTTACAATAAATGGATTCGCTCCACGGACTGGATTAAAAACGTTCAGTAAGGGCATTTCCGATATGAAGTTGGGTGCACTCCAGGGTGTTCCCAACTTTTTGGGCATGGTTAAAAATATCCCCATCCTGTTCGGGAAATGGGGGTTGCTTCTAACATCGGCCACTTGGGGCAGGTTTTTTGTTATTGGCATTCTCGGCGGCGTTTGGGTTTAACATCGGCCTTGGTTGATAAGCACAATAACAAAAGCCCGACCCCTTGGGACCACCGACTGACTGGGGTGGCCAATGTTAGAATCAACCCCAGGAAATGCATACCTGACAGGGAGGGTTTACACCCGAACCGAATTGTTTTGAACGAAGGGAGTTCTGACTTATCATGGAATCCACTGCGTCTCTACTTCAGAAACAGCAGAAAAAAAAATATTACTCATGGGTGGCTGTCTTTTTTATGATTATATTCCTGGGCATCGGCAGCCTTTATTATTGCACACTTCAAATTGATTATACATGGCGGTGGTACCGTGTACCCCAGTATTTCTTTTTTAATGAACAGATAGAGGTGCGCTCCGATGTTGCCGGGACCATTGATACCATTGAAGAAACCAAAGAGGGTACCATCATTAGAATTGCCGGTGATGATGGCGAAAATGTTGATTACGCCTATCCTTCAAAGGATGTTCGGATATATGAAGGGGACAGTATCTTTGAGGGGGATGTCCTTGGTAGCTACCGTGAATGGCGGGTGGGAATCCTGCTCCAAGGCTTGTGGCTTACTCTGAAGGTCAGTTTTGTGGCCATTCTTTTCGGTATCTTGTTAGGGCTTTTTGCCGGTCTTGCCAGGATTTCGTCTAATCCTGCGTTTAAATGGCTTTCCATCACTTACATTGAACTGGTACGGGGCTCCCCATTGCTGGTGCAGATTTTTATTTGGTATTTTGTACTGGGAACCCTTGTAAACACCATGCTGGCCCAGAACGGCATTAATCAGGTCCCCCCGCTGTGGTTTGGCGTGGCCTCCCTTGCCACCTTCACCGGTGCCTATGTGGCGGAAATCGTTCGATCGGGTATCCAGTCCATCCATAAAGGGCAGACAGAAGCCTCCCGAAGCCTTGGCATGAGCTATGCCCAGAGCATGTACCATGTAATTCTGCCCCAGGCCTTCATCCGGATTATCCCACCCCTGGCTGGTCAATTCATAAGCCTTATCAAGGACTCATCCCTGTTGGGCATCATTGCCATCCGTGAATTAACCAAAGCCACAAGGGAAGTTGTCACCACCAGTCTTCAGCCCTTTGAGCTTTGGTTTGTGTGCGCCATTCTTTACCTGGTGCTCACCTTTGCCCTGTCCATGTTGTTACAATATCTTGAAAAAAGGATGATCCATTCATGATAGACGTTAAAAATATTTCCAAAGTGTTTCTGGTACCCCACAGGGTGGATGCCCTTGTGAACGTTTCTGAAAACATTGCCAGGGGTGAAGTGGTGGTGGTTATTGGTCCATCTGGATCGGGGAAAAGTACCTTTTTGCGATGTTTGAACCGTCTGGAGACCGCGGACAAGGGGCAGATTTTCATAGATGGTGTGGATATTCTCCACCCCAAAACAGACATAAATAAAGTGCGGGCAGAAGTGGGCATGGTATTTCAGTCTTTCAACCTTTTTCCCCACAAGACGGTTAAAGATAATGTGAATCTGGCCCAGAACGTGGTGCGCAAGCGTTCTGCTAAAGAGGCAGATGAGATCACCATGGCTCTTTTGAGCAAGGTGGGCATTGCCGATAAGAAATATGTCTATCCTGATCAGTTGTCCGGTGGGCAACAGCAGCGGGTGGCCATTGCCCGGGCCCTGGCCATGAACCCCAAAGCCATGCTCTTTGATGAACCTACTTCTGCACTGGACCCGGAAATGATCGGTGAGGTGCTCGATGTTATGAAAGCCCTTGCAAGGGAGGGAATGACCATGGTGGTGGTGACCCATGAGATGGGTTTTGCAAGGGAGGTTGCCGATCGGGTTATCTTCATGGATGAGGGAAAAATCATTGAAGAGGGTACGCCGGAACACTTTTTTACTAATCCCAGCCATGACCGAACCAAATTGTTCCTGAAACAGATTCTTTAAAAACCCTGCGCGGTTGGTTACCAACTGCCGGATCGTCCCATGGCATGATCCCAAAATTTTTTAAGAGATAAACACCCATGAATGATGTGAAAACAAACGATCTTGATAGCCTTTTAACCCATCCTGAAATTTTACGTGTCATCGGCGATGTCAGCATGGAAACCCAGAACCGGCGCTCCTATGTGCCCCGACAGTGCGAAGTGTTTAAATCTGAATGCATTGTGCTGGAACCCCAGAAACAATATCTGTTTTCCCTGAACACAGAAGCCCGAAAAAAATTGCCGGACATTATAGATAATCATGTGCAAAAGCTTGTGGACGGTTCCCATGCACAGGCTGATCACAAGGCATTTTTCAAGAAAAAAAGGCGTATCGGTATTGTGTTTTCAGGGGGACCGGCCCCGGGGGGGCACAATGTGATTGCCGGTATCTTTGATGCCGCAAAAAAGGCAAATCCGGATTCAAGGGTGTTTGGTTTCATATTGGGGCCTGATGGTATTATGGAGCACCGGTATGTGGAGATCACAAAGGATCTGGTGGACCTCCATCGAAACATGGGCGGCTTTACCATGATAAAAACCGGTAGAAGTAAAATCGATACCCCGGAAAAAATGAAACTTTCCAGAAAGTCCTGCCAGAAACTGGGATTGGATGCCCTGGTAATTGTGGGGGGGGATGATTCCAATACCAATGCCGCTTTTCTGGCCCAGGAACTTAAACCCTACGGTATTCAAGTGCTTGGCATTCCCAAAACCATTGATGGAGACATCCAGATCTCCACGGAAACAGGTGAGAAGCTCTGCGCCATTTCCTTTGGCTTTCATTCTGCGGCCCGGGCTTTTTCACATAATATCAGTAATTTATGTACGGACGCAAGTTCCGACCTTAAATACTGGCATGTCTGCAAGGTCATGGGCCGGGTGGCGAGCCACCTGGCACTAGAGGCGGCCCTGCAGACCCATGCCAACATGACCCTGATTGGTGAAGACCTTGCCGATTATGTGGATCAGGAGCGCATTCGGGCGGCAGAGAAGGAAGGCACCGTGGATTACACGGCCTATGGCATCACCCTTCGTCACCTGTCCCGGCTGATTTGTGATGTCATTGTGCGCCGGGCGGCCCATGGCAAAAATTACGGGGTGATGATCATTCCCGAAGGGGTGCTGGAATTCATCAATGAAATTCAGATTTTCATCATCAAGCTCAATACCATCATCGGCGATTATAATCAGATCCATGATCTGGATTTCCATGCATCCTTTCCCAGCCTGGACGCAAAGCTTGACTATCTGCGGCGGCTTTCCCGGGGGATCAGCGAAAAGGAAGCCTCCCCCATTTGGAATGCCCGGGATGATGAGTTATTCAACGATCTGCCCTCCTTTTTCCAGGAAGGGCTTTTGGTGGAACGGGACACCCACGGTAATTTTCAGTTTTCCCAGGTAAAGACAGAAAAGATTATAATGGATATGGTCAAGGATTATCTGGATATTCTCAAGGAAAAGGGTACCTACAAGGTGGGTATTGCCCCGGATCTTTACGTGCAGATCATGGAAGAGGGCGGCCTGGATGCAGATGTATACGGTAGTGTGCTGTTTAAAAATTATGGGAAAACCGGGCATTTGATTGTGAAAAACACCATTATTTCCATGAAAACCCTTAGGTTTGCCCTGGAAGAAGCGGGTCTGATTTCCCCGGATGATGCCATCCCCCCGGCCGTAAATACCATCTATAAAAAATCAGTGCCCAACTTTAAAACCCAGAATCATTTTTACGGGTATGACGGCAGGGGAACCAATCCCACCCGATTTGACTGCAATTACACCTATAATCTGGGGCTGACCGCCTTTAATCTCATTGCCAACGGTGCCACCGGGCAGATGGCGGTGATCAAGAATCTGGAATATGAAATGTCCAAATGGGAACCCCTTGGTATTCCCATTGCCCGGTTGATGCACCTTGAAGAGCGCAAGGGAAAACTGGCCCTGGTCATGGAAAAAAGCATTGTGGAGCTGGATTCAAATGCTTTTAAGGTGCTCAAACAGTTGCGGGAGAAGTGGATGGCCGCCGATGCGGGGGGGGATCATTATCGAAAACCACGTCCCATTGCACTGGTGGAAGATGGGGATGAGAACCGTCCCATTATGCTTACATTGAATGCCATCCGATAGCTGGCCGGTGTTCCTATTGCCCATCGAGGGGGGACTCTCTGCTGAGGTAAATCTGGATGCTACCTTTTCATATAAACCCACATGTCCTGTCGGACACAACGAAGATAGGGTCGTAGACGCGGAGCCAAATGGCATTTGCCGCCCCTCCCCCGACGGGCAATGGGCCCGGCCCGGAACTGTAGACAGCTCGATTGTCCGGTTCCTATTGCCCATCGGGGGAGGGGCTCTGCTGAGGCAGACTTGAAGGCTACCTTTTTATAAAAAAATATGCGTGGCTGTAAAACACCAGCCACAGCGAAAATAGAAAAAGCAGGGTATACTAATAATACCCAGCACCCAGTACCCGCTTTTTCATATAAAAAAATAATGCCGGAAATGAATATGTTGTGTTCATCTCCGGCATTGTTTTTATTTGTTTTGTCCCGGGGGCTGATATGTGCAAAGGGGTTCCGGGGCAAGATAGTTCCCCGTGGCCTCAAATGCCCGGGCCCTGCAGCCGCCGCACACTTTTCTATATTCACAGATGCCGCATTTCCCGTCCAGGTTGTCAAAATCCCTGAGTTTGTTAAAGACCTCGGAGTTTTCCCACACCTCTTTAAAGGTATTCTTTGTGATATCCCCACACAGCACATCCAGAAATCCGCAGGTCTGCACCTCCCCAGTGTGACTAATAAAACAAAAACCTGTTCCGGCAAGGCATCCCCGGGTGACGGCATCCAGGCCATGGGACTCAAAGGTGACTTTTTTACCATCCGCCTTTGCCCGCTGGCGCAAAATCCGGTAGTAATGGGGGGCGCAGGTGGCCTTTAGCTGCAATGGTGTTTTGTCCCGCTGGTCATAGAACCAGTTCAGGGTTTTTTCGTATTCCCGGGCATCAATTTCCTGGTCCACAATATATTTTCCCCGGCCCGTTGGAACCAGCAGGAAAATATGATGGGCCACAGCCCCCAGGGATTCTGCCAGGGAAAGGATTTTTGGGATTTCATCCAGATTGGTCTTGGTGATGGTGGTGTTGATCTGAAAATCCAGGCCCACGGATTTTGCATGTTCAATGCCGTTAAGGGCACCGGCAAAGGCTCCTTTAATCCCCCGGAAGGTATCATGACCCGCTGCGGTGGAGCCATCCAGACTGATGCTGATGCGCTTAATGCCGGAGTCTTTCATTTGCCGTGCATTGTCAGCGGTAATCAGGGTACCGTTGGGGGCCATGACCATTCGTAAGCCGATCTTTGTGCCATGCTGGGCAATGTCAAAGATATCCGGTCTTAAAAGGGGTTCTCCTCCGGTGAGGATAACGATGGGCTGGCCGGTTTCCCGGATTTGGTCCAGAAGTTTAAAGGCGGCTTTGGTGTCCAGTTCATTTTCATATACATGATCTTCTGCCGCAGCCCGGCAGTGCACACAAGCCAGGTTGCAGCGTCTTGTGGTTTCCCAGGCAACCAGGCGGATGGCGTTCTTTGTGCCATGCCCGCCACCGGGATGTCCCCCGCCATGGGGATGCGGATGTGTCATCGTCCAAGTTCCCTTGCCGCTTCCATGGCCGCGTAGGTTAAGATGGTGTCAGCCCCGGCCCGCTTAATGGACAGCAGGGTCTCCATGATCACCTTGATACCGTCCACCCAGCCCATCATTTCCGCCGCCTTGATCATGGCATATTCGCCGCTGACATTGTAGGCGGCCAGGGGCAGATCAATTTCCTGCTTCAGCCGGGCAAGGATATCCAGATAGGGCAGGGCAGGTTTCACCATGATGATGTCAGCCCCTTCCTCCACATCCATGGTGGCTTCCCGCACCGCTTCCAGGGCATTGGCCGGGTCCATCTGGTAGCTTCTTCTGTCACCGAACTGCGGGGTGGAGTCCGCCGCACTTCTGAAGGGGCCGTAAAAGGCCGAGGCATATTTCACGGCATAGGACATGATGGGAATATGGGAAAATCCTTCTTCATCCAGAGTGCCCCGTATTTCTGCAATGCGGCCATCCATCATATCTGACGGGGCCACCATGTCGGCACCGGCCTTGACGTGGGACAGGGCCGTTCGGGCCAGCAGATCCAGGGTGGCATCATTGTCCACCTTTCCCTTTTCCACCATGCCGCAGTGTCCGTGGTCGGTGTACTGGCATAGGCACACATCTGTAAGTATGGTCATGTCCGGAAGCGCGTCTTTAACGGTTTTAATGGCTTTCTGAACGATGCCGTCCTTTGCATAGGCCTGGGTTCCCAGGGGGTCTTTGCTGCCGGGCAGTCCAAAGAGCATCACTGCGGGGATGTTTAAATCCGCCGCTTCTTTGACCACCTTTACAAGGTTGTCACACGAGAGATGAAACTGACCGGGCAGGGGGGCAATGGGCGTTTTTATGCCCTTGCCCTCCACGGCAAACAGGGGCAGTATGAAATCATCCACGGAAAGACTGGTTTCCCGGATCATTCGTCTGAAAGATTCTTTTTCCCTTAATCTTCTGGGTCTGTAATCAGGAAACAGCATGGTCAGCTCTCCTTTTTCAAGTCTTCGGCGGTTTTTTTGATCTCTTCATCGGTGAGGTAACAGGCGGGATCTTCATCCCAGGGATCACCCTTGATGGACTCGGCCCGGGCCCTGAAATTGCCGGCGCATATGGGAAGCCATCGACACTCTTTACACCGGCCACCCACATGATTTTTCTTGTCTTTCATTTTCATGAGAAATTCATTGGTGGAGTCGGTCCAGATTTCGGAAAAGGGACGGTCTTTGATGTTACCAAGGCTTTTTTCCCGCCAGAACTGATCGGGGTGGACCTCGCCGTCCCAGCTGACGCAGCCAAAGCCCCTGCCGGAATTGTTCCCTTCATTCATCTGCAGAAGCTCCAACACCTCGGCTGCCCGCTTCGGGTCTTCATCAAGCAGTTTCATGTACAGATAGGGGCCATCGGCGTGGTTGTCCACGGTGAGAATTTCCTTGGGTTTGTTTCTGTTATGGAGATCCCGGGTTCTTTCCATGATCAGATCCAGGGTGTCTCTGGTTTCCTGGTGATTTAGATCTTCCTTGGCAATCTCAGATCCCCGACCGGAGTACACCAGATGATAAAAACAGGCCCGGGGGATATCCATTTTTTCAAGCAGATCAAATATACCTGGAATTTCATGGACGTTTCGTTTGTTGATGGTGAACCGAAGCCCAACTTTTATGCCTGCTGCCTGGCAGTTTTTAATACCCTGCATGGCTTTCTTAAAGGCCCCCTTAAGTCCCCTGAATTTATCGTGGGTTTCTTCCAGACCATCCAGACTGATGCCCACATAGGAGAGACCGATCTCCTTCAGCACTTTCGCCTTTTCTGCGGTGATGAGGGTGCCGTTGGTGGAAATTACGGCCCGCATGCCTTTCTTTACGGCATATTCGGCATACTCAGCAAGGCGGGGGTGGACCAGAGGTTCTCCGCCGGAAAACAGGATTACGGGTACCCCGAAGTCAGCCAGGTCATCAATCATTTTAAGGCTTTGTTCGTGGTTAAGTTCGTTGTCATAGGAGATGTCTTCGGATTGTGCATAACAGTGTACGCACCTTAAATTACAGCGTCGGGTCATGTTCCATACCACCACCGGCTTTTTATCTGCAGAGAACTGAAGCAGATGGGAGGGCAACTGCCCCGATTGACGGGAGTAACGCAGGGTATCCGAAGGTTCCACAGTGGCGCAGTACAGCTTTGAAATTCCAATCATGATGATATCTCTTTTCTGATAAGGTTTTCCAGAAAATTTTCATGTTCCACCAATGCCTGCCTGGAAATGAAAAATCTGTTTTTGTCGGATTTCTGGCGAATAAGGCTCAGTCCATCGTGAAAATCATTATAAAGTTTGGCCATGATTTCCTCGGATGCTATGTCATGTAAAATCAACTGTTCCATGAGAAAATCTATGGCGTCTTCCTCAAAAATAATATTCAGATCGTGTTTTTTGAAAAAGTTTAATTCTATCTCTTTAACGGAATCGTAATGGATTTTTATCTGTCCCACAGCTTTGCCAAGTTCTGTGATGTGACGGCAGAAGTATTCGGCCACCAAGGCATTGCGCTGGGGGTTCAAGGCAATGCCGTGCTCTTTTGAGAGGGTTTCCTGATTTCGGGTTAGGTAGGATTCAATGAAGGCCTTTTCCCTGTTTCGGGCCGTCTCGTGGGCAAGGTCAAATGCGGTCCTGTGTCCAGGGGAGATACATTTTTCAAGGTAGGTTTCCGGGGCAGATATCACTTCTGGTGTGATGGTGAAACGGGTGACTCCAGAAGTGGGCAGGGCTTCTTCAAAGGGGATCAGTGATTCTTCAAGAACACTTACAAGGCCTCTGGCCCCGGTGTTTTCCCGGAAGGCCAGTTCTGCAAATTTTTCCAGGGCCTCCTCGGTGAAAACAGCTTCAATGCCATAGGCGGCAAAGTCCAGACGTTTACCAAGGATGACGGGATTGTTGGGCATTCTTAAAATTTCGTAGAGATCTTTCCGAGTGAGAGATTCCAGTACCGATCGCACCGGCAGTCGTCCGATGAATTCAGATTCAAATCCAAATTTGAGCAGGTCTTCGGTTTTAAGGGCATTTAAGAGTTCATTTTCCGGAATATCCCGGGACAGCTCAGCTCCGAACCCGATGGCCTGGCTGGAAATGCGTTTCTGTACAATCTCCGACAGCCCGGAAAAGGCCCCGCTGACAATAAAGAGGATGTTGGCGGTGTTGACACTTTTTTTGGTGCGTTTGCCGGTTTTCTGAAAACTGTCCAGTTCCTGCATCATGGACACCGGATCATGCGGAACTTTAAGGTTAACATCGGTTTCTTCCATGGGTTTTAGGAGCGCCCGCTGGACCCCGGCCCGGGAGATGTCTGCCCCGTGCAGGTGGCGGGAGGCGGCAATCTTGTCAATTTCATCGATATAGACAATGCCGTACTGGGCCAGCTCAATGTCGTCATCGGCTTCTTTGACTAGATCCCGGATGAGATCTTCCACATCACCGCCTACATAGCCGGTTTCTGAAAATTTTGTGGCATCTCCCTTGACAAAGGGCACCCCGATCTTTCTGGCAATGAGTTTGATAAGATAGGTTTTTCCCACCCCGGTGGGGCCCAGCATAAGAATATTGGCTTTGATGTTTCCGGTGATACTGCCATTGGATTCCGGATGCCTATTTAGGTGACGGATGCGGTTGAAATGGGTGCAGATCTTTGTGGCAAGAACGGATTTGGCACGTCTCTGGCACACCACATACTGATCAAGATAGGAGATTAATTCTGATGGAGTGATGGCAAAATCAAGCACCTGGTCTTTTTTAAAGCCGCTGGATCCCCCGGCTGTTTTATCTTCCTGGGGCAGCATGGACGGGGAAAACACCTTTACTTTTCCACCAAATTTCTTGTTGAGAAATTCGCCAAGTTCTTTTTCTATTTTCCGGGGGTCGGGTGTGTTTTCATGTTTTTCAGTCATAATTGAGTTATTATAATCATAAAAAGGTGTAAATCAAGGTGTAAATCACAACATCGGCCATACGGATGTCAGGTAGATGGCCAAGCTTGCTCTTTTTAAACAAAAAAAGCCACATACATCTAAATGTATGCGGCTCTTTTTTATATGTGGTGCCGAAGGGGAGACTTGAACTCCCACGGGTCGCCCCACACGCCCCTCAAGCGTGCGTGTCTACCTATTCCACCACTTCGGCATAATCCTGAAATCAGTTGTTGCTGTCTGTTGATACCGGTGCTTCTGTCTGAACGGGTGCTGATACGTTCGTCATTATGGTTTTGTTCGCCCGATGTCCCGCTGTGTAGGCAAGGGTCAGGGAAGTCAGCATGAAAATAACGGCAACCCCGGTTGTTATTTTCCCCAGTACCGTTGCCGGTCCGGAACTTCCAAACAGTGTCTGGCTGGACCCACCGCCAAAGGAGGCCCCCATATCGGCGCCTTTTCCTGTCTGGAGTAGAACAATGAGAACCAAAAGAACACTGGCAATTACATGAATTGAGAGAATTACAGTTGTCATAAGTTATCAATCATATTTAATTATTTTAATGAAAGTATCTGCATCAAGACTTGCTCCGCCCACCAGTGCTCCGTCTATATTTTCCCTGGACATAAGGGTTGAGACGTTGTCTGGCTTGACCGAACCACCATATAGTATCCTGGTTGCATTTGCAAGCGTTTTTCCAAAAATATCCGTTATCAAAGAGCGTACATAACAATGGGTGCTTTCAACCTCGTCCGGCGTTGCTACATTGCCGGTTCCAATGGCCCATACGGGCTCGTAGGCAATGACAAGGGCGTTCACCTCATCGGAAGAACGAAACCCTTTTAACCCATTTCGAATCTGTTTGTCAAGCACAGAAAATGTCTTTTCCGCTTTTTTTTCAGCATCGCTTTCTCCGATGCATAAAATGGGAATCAGACCGGCCTGTAAGGCGGCTTTTGTCTTCATTGAAATGTGCTCATCGGTTTCATGGAAGTATTGTCGACGTTCCGAGTGGCCGATGATGACATAGTCAGCACCGGCAGCTTTGATCATATCTGCGGAGACCTCACCTGTGAAGGCACCTTGTTTTTCATAAAACAGGTTCTGGGCGCCTGTTTTAACAGGGCTGCCTGCAAGGCACTGACTCACCAGGGGCAGGGAAAGGAAGGTGGGGGCGATCATGATATCAATATCTTTTACATCCCCGGCCAGCTGTGCCAGTTGGTCTGCACTGGCCACAGCCTCTGGTCCGGTTTTAAACATTTTCCAGTTTCCAGCGATCAATGGTTTTCTGCTCATGTAAATGGTTCCTTTGTTCTTTGTCACGCATGTTCATCTGGTTTTTTAAAAAATTCTGTGAAATCCACGGAGTTATTATGGAATATGTTTTTATTCCCGCCTAGTTTGATCACCTTTGAGGATGCCCGTGGCCTGGGAAATACTTCTTTTACCGTATTGTAAAATAATTTCAGTGGTTTCTATCAAGGGCTTCTCACCTCGGATATCCACGGCCTTCAGCAGGATGGGCAGGTTGACACCTGTCATCACCTCAACTTTTCCCTCTTCCAGAAAGGAATAGCTCAGATTGGAAGGGGTTCCGCCGAACATGTCTGTGAAAATAATGACGCCCTGGTCATCTCTCACTTTTTTAATGCCCTTTTTTATTTTTTTCAGCAGCAGGTCCGGATTTTCCTTGATGTCAATGGAGATGGACATGAGATTATCATATTTGGTACCCATGATAAATTCCACTGTCTCAATAAGGGCTTTTCCCAATCCGGCATGGGTAACCACAAGAAGGCCTGTCATATGTTTGTTATATCCCTGTTAATGTCTCTGTGTGTAATATTAACTGTATTATCTTTCTGGTGCAAATGCTCAAAGAGTTTTCTGGCAATGGCGACGCTTCTGTGTCGTCCCCCTGTGCACCCAATGGCAATGGTCAGGTAGGCCTTGCCCTCTTTTTGATATAGTGGAATCAGAAAATCCAGAAGGGAGATGGTTTTAGAAAGAAATTGTGCGGCTTCTTTCGTGGTCAGTATAAAGGCTCTCACCTCTTTAGATTCACCGTCAAGATGTTTCAAATCCGGATCGAAATAGGGGTTTTTCAAAAACCGCATATCAAAAATCGTGTCCGCTTCCCTGGGTAGCCCATATTTAAAGCCAAAGGAAAGGATATGGATTTTGATCCTGGATTTTATGGAATTGCCTTCCTGGGCCATCTGTGTGATTTTGGCCTTGAGCTGATGAACATTCAGGCTTGTGGTGTCAATGATGCGGTCGGCGGTACTTCTGATGGTGAGCATCTTTTCTTTTTCTGAGCGGATGCTGGTGATGAGGCTTTTGTCATGATCCAGCGGATGGTGACGACGGGTCTGGCTGTATCGAGTCACCAGCACGTCTTCATCGGTCTCCAGGAAGATGGTTTCCGGATGAAATCCGCTTTCACGAAGTTCTTCCATGATACCTGTGTAGTGGGTAAGAAAATTGTTGGCCCGCATGTCCATGACAAAGGCCAATCCGTTGAGTGCCGAAGCTTTCTGGACGGGCAGTTCCAGAAATTTAGGCAAAAGCGCCATGGGCATGTTATCAACGCAGTAAAATCCTGCATCCTCCAGTGCTGCCATGACGGTGCTTTTACCTGAGCCGGAAAGGCCGGTGATAATGTATATTTTTATGTTTTTCACGCCTTTTCTCCCGGAATGGGGGTCGGTGGTTTACCCGCGTGATGTCTGTGATGAAGATCTGGCCGGGCAAAAGATATGGTTTGAAGACTTCTGCCCGGCTTTTATCGTACAATGTTGTCAGAATTCGTCATCCACACCATGGATGACATCAACAATGTCATCCACGGACTGGGATTTCATTAAACAATCCTTGAAATCACTTTGTTTCAGTAGACGGGAAATCTGTGCCAGTACTTTCAGGTGGCTGCCGGTGGAATTCTCCGGTGTAATCAGTAGAAAAAAAATGTGAACCGGTTTGTTGTCCAGGGAGTCAAAATCCACACCGCCACGACTGAGTCCAAATCCCACCACTATGGAATCAATGGCTTTGAGTTTTCCGTGGGGAATGCCGATCCCTCCCCCGATTCCCGTACTGCCAAGCTGCTCCCTCTCCAGCAATACCTTTAATATACTATGACTGTCGGTATGTGCCATGTCGGATACTGCAGCTGCGAGTTCCTCCAGTACGCCTTTTTTGTCATTTGATTTCAGATCGGCAATAATGGCTGATCTGTGAAGAATCTCTGATATTTTCATGTAAAGTTACACCTGAAGTATATAAACAATTAGTTGCGGGGCTGTATTAGTCCCAGGTTTCCATCATTGCGTCGATAAATTACATTTACGCGTTCTGTCCGGGCATTGCTGAACACAAAGAAATTATCATCTCCCGCCGTGAACTGGACCACTGCATCATCCACATCCATGGGTTTTACATTGATGGATTCCACCACCACCTCCGGCCCTGAAACAACTTCCGGTGAAGGAGTGGCAGCTTCAGTATCTGGTATAGCCGGACTGAGAAAGGCAATTTCTTCATCTTTAATACTTTGTTTGTTGCCGGACATGTGCTGTCTGCTTTTTTCTTTGCTCTTTTTGATCTGTCCCCGCAGTTTATCCACTAGGGTATCAATGGAAGAATACATATTTTCAGATGATTCTCTGGCATGGAGTTTCATACGATCACAGATCAGGGTTATTTCAGCAATATGTCTGATTTTTTCAACGGAAAGGACCACATTTGCCTCTGCGGGGCTTTCCAGCATCTTGTCAAAGCGATCCATCTTTTTCTGAACATAGGACTTTAAAGCATCGGAAGGATCAATTCGTTTGAAAGTTACGGCTGTCTGCATAGTGTTACCTCCCTAAAATTGTTTTCGTTTGCTGGATGGAAGAATGCAAAGCATTTCCCTGTATTTTGCCACGGTTCTTCTGGCAATTTCAATGTTGTCCTTTTCCAGTAATTCTGCCAGTTTTTTATCGCTCAACGGGTGCTGTGGATCTTCCGCCGCCACAAGGTCTCTGATTTTTTCCTTGACACTTTCAGAGGCCATGGCCGCACCGTTGGTGCGTTTGATGGAGCTGTTAAAAAAATATTTCAGTTCAAACATCCCCTGGGGGGTGTAGGCATACTTGTTGGTGGTTACACGGCTGATGGTGGATTCGTGCATTTCAATGTCTTCGGCAACATCTTTTAAGATCATGGGTTTAAGATAAGAAACCCCCTTGTCAAAGAAATCCCTTTGGAACTTGATAATGCTTTCCATCACGGCATAGATGGTTTTCTGGCGTTGGTGGATGCTTTTTATCAGCCAAGATGCCGCCTGCATTTTTTCATGGAGATAGGCCTTGGCATCCTTGGGTATTTCTGTGCCGTTGGAGATGGAATCCTTGTAATAGCGGTTGATTTTAAGCTTGGGAAGTCCGTCATCGTTCATGACGATCTTGTAATCATCTCCGTCCTTGTACACATAAATGTCCGGCAGTATATAATGGGGCTCCTCCGAGGAGAATTCCCGGCCGGGCTTGGGTTCCAGGTATTTAATAACATTGACGCAGGAGATGACATTGTCAATGGAGATGTTCAGGGCATTGGCAATTTTCTTGTAGTTTTTATTTTCAAGGTTCTTGATGTGCTCTGAAATAATCCGTTCAAGGATGGGGTTGGTGATTCCCAGTCGTTTGACCTGGATGAGCAGGGCTTCTTTGAGATCCCGGGCGCACACGCCGGGAGGATCAAAGGTTTGCATGGTTTTAAGAAGGGTTTCAACGGCTTCCATTTCAAAATTACCTGTCTGGGCAATTTCTTCAAGGGGAGCACAAAGATAGCCGTCAATGTTAAGGTTGCCAATGATCAGGCTGCCGATCTGCTCTTCCATGGGGGTCGGGCCATTCATGAGAAGCTGCCATTGCAGATGTGCCTCCAGGGTTGTTTTCTGGCTGGTGAATGCCTCGTAGTTGGGGGCCTCTTGATGATCTCTTTCCGTGTGAACGCGACCGGTGGAGTTATATTCATTGATATAACTTTCCCAGTCAATGTCATCGCGGACCTTTTCATCAATGGTGACCTCTTTCATGGGTTCTTCCTGGGCCGGGGACGCTTCTTCCTTGTCCGTCCGTTCGGTCTCTTCGGGCAGTTCTGCCACCACTTCCTCAAGGGCCGGGTTTTCTTCCATTTCCTGCTGTATCATGCCCGCAAGTTCCAGGCGGGACAGTTGAAGCAGTTTAATGGCCTGCTGCAACTGGGGGGTCATCACCAGCTGCTGCGTCAAAGTTAGATTTTGTTGGAGTCCAAGTGCCATATCACAGTTTAAAGTCATCTCCCAGATAGATTTTACGTGCTAACTTGCTTGAGGTGATTTTTTCAGGGGAACCTGATTCAATCACACTTCCCTCATTCATGATATAAGCGGTGTTGCAGACACACAAAGTTTCCCGCACATTGTGGTCGGAAATCAAAATGCCGATGCCTTTTTTTGTCAACTGCACAATGATCTGCTGAATGTCGGCCACAGCCAAGGGGTCAATGCCGGCAAATGGTTCGTCCAGAAGGATAAAAAGTGGGTCTGTGGACAGTACCCTTGCGATTTCAAGCCTTCTACGTTCTCCACCGGACAGTACACTTGCCTTCTGTTCAGCCAGATTTAAAATTCCCAGCTCCTTCATTAGGCCCTCTGCCTTTCCGGTAATATTTATCGGGGGATCGGGCAGGACCTCCAGTACCGCAGTAATGTTTTGTTTAACGGTGAGTTTTCGAAATATGGACGGTTCCTGGGGAAGATACCCGATTCCGTTTCTTGCCCTCATATACATTGGATAGTCTGTAATTTCTTCCCGGTCAAGGAAAACCTTGCCTTCATCCGGTTTAATCAGGCCCACTGCCATGTAAAATGTGGTGGTTTTTCCGGCTCCGTTGGGACCCAGCAGCCCTGTTACCTCACCGTGCTTCACGCATATGTTGACATCTTTAACAACGGTTCTTCCCTTATAAATTTTCACCAGGTGATTTAATGTCAGCTCGGGCATGTTTATTTTTTTCCCGGTCCCTTGGAGGTTGAGTCTGCATCAGCGGAATTAAAGAATGCTTCCACTCGATTTGTGCCCTCACTTTCCACCACCACCCGGCGGGTGTCCTGGTACAGGGTTATTTTTTTACCTGTTACACGGCTGCCGGCAGATATCACCGTGGGTGCGTTGCCGGTTAAAATGATGGTTTGCTCCTCGGGAGTGTAAACGGCTTTGTCCGCCGTTGCTTTTCCATCATTCTGGACCATCTGGACATTTCCCGAGGCAATGAGCTGCTTGATATTGTCAGCACCCGGTGCGGTGGTGTCGGTGGTTTTCCGGTCTTTTTTTTCTGCCTCGGAATAAAGTATCACCTTGACATGATCGGCATGTATGGTGACGTCCAGTCGGGTTGCCACCACATTTCCTTTGAATTCCACCTGGGAATTTGCCTCATCAAATATCATGCTGTCTGAGGTGATGCGAACCTTTTCCTGTCGGGCATCTGTTGTTTTGTCTGCGGCCTGGAGCAGGCAATGGAACTCCGGAAGCATTAACATGGTAATAAGGCCCAGCGCAGTGAAAAATAAGGGTTTGATTTTTATCATTTATAAGCCCTTTGAGTGGATGATGTATTTGTGGTGTTAAGGCAAAATCATAGAACTTATGACGGACGAGTATCTGTCAGGACATGCCCGGTATATCAAAAAATTATGTTAATTAAAATCTTCGGCCACGGGCTGGAAGAATCCTTTAAAATCACCTGTGAGTCGGACCACATGGGTGTTTAAGTCCAGGGTGAGTTCGTTGGCTGTCATTTCTGCCCGGGGACTGGTTAAAACCACAGGATTCAATGAGTAGATTATATGTCTTTTCTTCTCATATTGCAACCGGTCTGTTTTAAGAACGTGTTCTTGATGGCGCACCACCACGGTGTCGGAAAATGTCATGTCGTGCTTTTCCGTGTCCAGGGTACCGGCCCGGGAAGTCAGATGAATTTCATCCCCCCCGGCAAGAAAGAAATGAACTGAAACATCGGTGAGAACGGCCAGGTGCTCCTGCCTTAATATTCTGGCGGAGGCGGCTTCAAGGCTCCATTCCTTGATGCCGTTTCGGGTGGATGTCTGGCGCATGACACCAAGGGAAACAAGGGTCTTGGAATCAATGTCGATGTTTTGTATCACCGGTGCCGTTTGGGTGATGCGGTTAACCACGTATAAAGACAAAAGGGCCACCACAACGCATGCCATGAAGACTGCAAGTATTAACAAAAACCTGTTTCTGTCCTTCAGGCCTGATTTCATTTCAGAAAGCCCTGGACGGTTTTCAACCACAGTCCCTTGGCCTTTAGTATCTTTTCACACACTTCCCGGACGGCCCCTCGCCCGCCCTTGCCGCTGGTGGTGTAATGGGCAAGGGAAATAACCTCAATGGGGGCATCTGCCACGGTGATAAAATGGTCCACGGCATGATAAACGGCAAGGTCCGGCAGATCATCGCCCATGAACGCAGTGGCTGCAGCTGGGATGCCTGTCTTTTCAATGATGGTTTGAAACGCCGTTAATTTGTTTTTAACGCCTTGGTAAAGTATTTCAATTCCCAGATCCCGGCATCGCATCACAAGGGCATCGGATTTTCTACCGGTGATGATGCCCACCTTCACCCCGGCTTTCATGAGCAGACGCAACCCAAGGCCGTCGCGGACATTAAAGGTTTTGATTTCCGCCCCTGTATCGGAATAGGTGATACTGCCATCGGTCAAAACTCCGTCCACATCCAGTAACAGCAGCTGGATATCAGCCATTTTGTTGGTCTGTGTCATTGCATTGCCCTTTTGATTTTAATGAGGGTGGATAAGAGGGTTTCCATTTCATGGAGGGGGATGGAATTGGGACCATCGCAAAGTGCTTTATCCGGATCTGGGTGTGTTTCTATGAAAAGCCCGTCGGCCCCGGCGGCCATGGCTGCCCGGGCCAGCATGGGGGCATATTGCCGTTCGCCGGCAGATGCATTTCCGCTGCCCCCCGGCAATTGGACACTGTGGGTGGCATCAAAAATAACGGGAACCCCCATTTGTTTTATAATGGCCACGGATCGGAAATCCACCACCAGGTTATTGTAACCAAAACTTGTGCCTCTTTCGGTGATGCTCACCTGCCGGCATCCGGCGGATTTTGCTTTTTCAATGATGTTCATACAATCCCAGGGGGCCAGGAACTGTCCTTTTTTGATGTTGACAGGTTTTCCGGTGCGGGCCGCCGCCACAATAAGATCTGTTTGGCGGCATAAAAAGGCTGGTATCTGGAGAAAATCAAGCACCCGGGCGGCCTGTTGTGCCTGTTCGGGCAGATGAATGTCGGAAATGATTTTTAGACCCAGATCCTGTTTTATTTTGTCCAGGATTTCAAGGCCTTTGTCCATGCCGGGCCCCCGAAACGCATCAAAAGCGGTGCGGTTGGCCTTGTCAAAGGAGGCTTTGAAGATAAGGGGGATGCCAAGTCGTTTTGTGAGATCCTGAAGGACCCGGGCCACCTCACAGGTGGTGTCATGATTTTCAATGACACAGGGACCGGATATGAGAAAAAAGGGAGGTTTTTCGTTGGAATCTGTATGCTGCAAAAATGAATTCATGTTTTGTTTTACCATGGTTTCGGATTTTTTATAGTAAATATTCGGTCAACACCCCATCTTCACCTGTTTGGGGTATGCTCACATAGTATTGTATTAGTATGCTACGCAGCCCAAACATGCAAATATAATGCACTGCCCAAACATTTACATTACCAGGTCGAATATTTATGCTTTATATTCATTAAAACCTATATTTCCGATGGGTAAAAGTCAACAATGGAAAAGACCTTGATAACTTGTGCCAGAGCTGCTATTTTATTCAGGTTTTTATCTTTTAATGATAACCTACTGAAAAGATTAGGACCTATTAATGAGGAAATTCCTTTTTTTTATATTTGTTGTGTTCGTGCTTCTTCCCTGCGGCTGGTTGCTTTTTAATGAATTTGAGCAAAAAGATCCTGATATTGAAATGGTATTACCATCGGCGTATCTAAAACGATCCTATGATATATCCACCACCGTCAGGGACCGGGGCACCGGCCTGAAACAGGTGAAAATCACCATTTCCCAGGGAGATAAAAAAAAGGTACTGCTGGATAAAAAATATCCCTTCATGGGATACCAGTTCCTTTTCATGGGGGGAGGAGATCAGACGGAAAACCTCACAGTACCTGTGGAGTCCTGGAAATACGGCATGGTGGACGGAGAGGCCCTTATCACCGTGGAGGCCTGGGATCACTCCTGGAACGGCTGGAACAGAGGCAATCTCACCATGCAGGAGCAAAAGGTTATTATTGATACCCGCCCCCCCCGCATTGAAGTGCTCACCAAGGTCCATAATATTTCACGGGGAGGCAGTGGTCTTGCCGTATACCGTCTCTTTGAGCCTGATGTTCAAAGTGGTGTCCGGGTGGGAGATAATTACTTCCCCGGTTATTCCGGTCTGTTCAAAGACCCCTTTGTGCATGCGTCTTTTTTTGCCCTGAGTCATCTCCAGGGGCCGGGCACAGAGATTTTTGTCCAGGCAGTTGATGCCGCAGGCAACATGGCCAAAAGGGGCTTTTATCACTACATCCGGGAAAAACGGTTTAAAAAAGACACCCTTAATATTTCTGACAGCTTTCTTTCCCGGAAGATGCCCGAATTTGAACTTCAGGAAAAAGAGTTTGAGTTTACAAAGGCGGCCAAACCAGAGCTTGAAAAATTTATTTACATCAATCAAACACTCAGGCAACAAAATATTGAGGCCGTCTTTGAGCCCCTGGTGGCTGACTCTGCCCATGACATACTGTGGAAGGGAAAATTTTTAAGACTTTCCGGGGCGGCCAACCGGGCAAGCTTTGCCGATCATAGAACCTACAAATATAATGGCAAGACCATTGACAAAGAATATCATATGGGCATAGATCTGGCATCGGTGTCCAATGCCCCGGTGCCGGCGGCCAACACCGGCCGGGTTATCATCACGGATAATATAGGTATTTTCGGTAATCTGGTCATGATCGACCATGGCATGGGGGTTGCCACCATTTATTCCCATCTGTCTTCCATCAGCGTGAAAAAAGGAGATAGCGTTAACCGGGGGGATATCATCGGGCGCACCGGTGCCACCGGGCTTGCCGGGGGTGATCATCTTCATTTCGGGGTGGCTGTGCACAATGTGTTTGTAAATCCCGTGGAATGGTGGGATATGTCATGGTTGAAGAACAATATTCTTGATAAAATCGAAGATGTAAAATCTCAATTATAATAAGGATCAGGTGTAGACATGGGCGAATTCAAGGTCAACAAGACCTATGCTGAAATCAACGCAAAAATAAAATCAGGTGATGCCGTTGTGGTGACGGCCGAAGAAATCATTGGTATTGTCAAAGAACATGGCCCGGTGGAAGCTGCAGCCCAGGTGGATGTCGTGACCACCGGCACCTTTGCCCCCATGTGTTCCTCCGGCGCATTTATTAATATCGGCCAATCCAAACCTGTTATCAGAACCACCAAAACCTGGTTCAATGATGTGCCCGCCTATTCTGGTGTGGCGGCTGTGGACTGTTTCCTGGGTGCCACCCAGGTAAGTGATGATGATCCGTTGAATAAAATTCATCCCGGAGAGTTCAACTATGGTGGAGCCCATGTCATCCATGATCTGGTGGCGGGTAAAAAAATTGAGGTGCGTGCGGAAAGTTACGGCACCGACTGTTACCCCAATCGAAGAATTGAAAAGGCCATGACCCTGGCCGATATTCCCCAGGCCATCATGTGCAATCCCAGAAACGGATATCAGAATTATAATTGCGCCATCAACCGGGCCGATAAAATCAAGTATACCTATATGGGTACATTGAAACCGGGCATGGCCAACGCCAATTATTGCTCCGCCGGGGAATTGAGTCCGCTTTTTAATGATCCCTGTTTTAAAACCATCGGCATCGGCACACGGATTTTCCTTGGGGGTGCCCAGGGGTATGTTTCCTGGAGCGGTACCCAGCATAAAAGTGATGTGCAGCGGGCACTCAACGGTACGCCCGTTACCCCGGCCGGAACCCTTTTTGTCATGGGGAATCTGAAGGAAATGTCTCCGGAATGGCTGGTGGGTCAAAGCATAAGGGGGTATGGGGTTTCGCTTTCCGTGGGACTTGGCATTCCCATTCCCATTTTAAACGAAGAGATGGCAACCTTTACGTCCGTAAGTGATGCCGATCTGTTCACCCAGGTGGTGGACTATGGCCATGATTATCCCCAGGGGATTTCAAAAAGTTACGGGCAGGTGAGCTATGCGGAGCTTAAAAGTGGCACCATCATGATCCAGGGCAAAGAAATTCCCACAGTGCCTTTGTCCAGCATGATAAAGGCCCGCAAGATTGCCATGCTGTTGAAGGAATCCATTAAAAACGGTACGTTTTTTCTGGGGGAACCCCAGCATCTTTTTTAAGTATTCTTTTTTTTAAAGCACATGACAGATTATCCTGTCACAACGAAGAATGAAAATGGCATTATGCCGCCCCCAGCGGCCATGCGGCCCGGGACCTTCGTCGGCCATTTTGTCCTGCCGGTCTAAAGCGCAGGAACTGCGGTCAGGTTTGTCCTCACAGCCTGCGCTTCTTAGCGCCCGGCAGGGCAAAAGGACGGATCGCCTCTGGGTCCGATCGGGCCGGACCGCATGGCCGCTGGGGGCTCTGCTGTCGGTATTTTGAGGCAGTGTTTTCTTACAAAAAAATAGGGACAGATCCCATTGAAAAATCAATCCAGCGCCCCGGCCGTCGGGGCAGAAAAGAAACCTAAGGGTGCTTTGCGTGAAAACATAGAGGCCATTCTCATTGCCGTTGTGCTGGCCCTTTTTATCAGAACCTTTGTGGTGCAGGCTTTTAAAATTCCTTCTGGTTCCATGAAAGACACCCTGCTCATTGGGGATCATATTCTGGTGAGTAAATTCATCTATGGCGTTAAGGTGCCCTTCACCGACGGGTACACCCTGATTCCGGTGAAAGACCCCAAAAGAGGGGATATTGTGGTATTTAAATATCCCGAAGATCCGGACAAGGATTTCATTAAACGGGTGGTGGGTGTGGCCGGGGACACCGTCGAGATCAAGAATAAAAAACTCTATGTCAATGGAGAACTCCAGGATCATTCCGCCTTTGCCGTGTACAGAGATCCCCACATTATTCCTGCAAAGTTCAGTGCCCGGGATAACCTTCCCCGGGTGACGGTGCCGGAAAATTCACTTTTTGTCATGGGCGACAACCGCGATAACAGCCATGACAGCCGCTTCTGGGGATTTGTAAATTTAAAGGCGGTAAAAGGGAAGGCATTTATCATTTACTGGTCCTGGAACAGCGATGAATTCGGTGTCCGCTGGAATCGGTTGGGGCACCTTTTAAAATAACAGGAGAACTTGATCGCAACATCGACGGCTTTCATCTACGACTCCGGGGGTGACCCGCCAATTGTGATGACTGCCCGAGTCTGTGATCAAGCCTAACAGGAACATTTACACCATGCGATTTGAACACAAAGATCTTCTGGATATTGCATCCCTTTCGTCCCAGGACATCACCATGATCCTGGACACAGCCGAGGGCATGAAGGAGATTAATAAACGGCCGGTGAAAAAGGTGCCCACCCTGCGGGGCAAAACCATCGTTCTTTTTTTCCAGGAACCCAGTACTCGCACCAAGCTCTCCTTTGATATTGCCGCCAAACGATTGAGTGCTGATGTGATTTCCATATCCACCGGCTCCAGCAGTATTGTAAAGGGCGAAACCCTCATTGACACGGTGAAAAATTTGGAGGCCATGAGCCCGGATATTATTGTCATACGCCATTCTTCATCGGGGGCAGCCCAGTTCATTGCAAAAAAATTATCCCCTTCCGTTGTCAATGCCGGTGACGGGCTCCACGCCCATCCCACCCAGTCATTGCTTGACATGATGACCGTGCGGGAAAAAAAGGGGGGCATTGACGGCCTTAAAATTGCCATCATCGGCGACATTGCCCACAGCCGTGTGGCCCGGTCCAACATTAACGGGTTTACGAAGATGGGGGCCACAGTTACTGTGACGGCTCCCGGCACCATGATCCCCAGGGGCATTGAAACCCTGGGATGCCACCTGGCTCCGGATATTGAATCCTGTGTGGAAGGCGCTGATGTGGTGATGATGCTGCGCATCCAGAAAGAACGCCAGGAGACCATTTTATTTCCATCGGAACGGGAATATGCCACCCGGTTCGGCCTTACCCGGGAACGCCTGGCCCTGGCCCGCAAGGATGCCATTGTCATGCACCCCGGCCCCATGAACCGGGGGGTGGAAATTGCCAATATGGTGGCCGATGGCGAACGTTCGGTGATCCTGGAGCAGGTGACCAATGGCGTGGCATTGCGCATGGCAGTGTTTTATCTGGTGGCAGGAGGAAAAAAATATGCTGACAAGGATTAAGGGCGCAAAAATTGTGGACCCCGGCAATGTGGATGGGGAATACAGGGATATCATCATCCGGAACGGATATATTGAGCAATTAATTGATCCCGATGGTGAGTTTGAGTCGGAAGACGGTACAAAAATTGAAAATATTGATGCCACGGGCATGATCGCTGTACCGGGACTCATTGATCTGCATGTGCATTTAAGGGAACCGGGCCACGAATATAAAGAGACCATTGAAACCGGTGCAAAGGCAGCCGTGCGGGGTGGGTTCACCACCATTTGCCCCATGCCCAATACCGCTCCTGTGAATGATAATAGCCAGGTCACCGCCTATATTGTGAACCGTGCCAAAGAGCTGGGCTTATGCCGGATCCTGCCCGTGGGTGCCATCACCCGGGGCCTTGAAGGCAACACGCTTGCAGAGTATGGGGACATGAAACAAAAGGGTATGGTGGCCATTTCCGATGACGGCCGGCCTGTTGCCGATGCACGGGTGATGCGCCGGGCCATGGAGTATGCCAGCGGTCTGGGGCTTGCGGTGATTTCCCATGCCGAGGATCTTTCCCTGGCCCGGGACGGTGCCATGAACGAAGGGATCACGGCCACGCAACTGGGCATCAAAGGCATTCCCAATGCCGCGGAAAGCATCATGATCATGCGGGACATTGCCTTGGCTGAACTCACCGGTGCCCGCCTTCACATTGCCCATGTGAGCTGCGAAGAATCCGTGGATGCCATCCGCCACGGCAAAGCCCGGGGCGTAAAGGTAACCGCAGAAACCGCCCCCCATTACTTTACCCTCACCGACGAGGCCGTAGCCCAGTATGACACCCATGCCAAGATGAATCCGCCACTGCGAACAGAAAAAGATCGTCAGGCCATCATCGGGGGTCTGATGGACGGTACCCTGGATATCATTGCCACGGACCATGCCCCCCACTCTCCCCTGGAAAAAGAGGTGGAGTTTGACCGGGCGGCCTTTGGCATAGTGGGGCTTGAAACTTCCCTTGCTTTATCCCTTGGGCTGGTGCAGGAGGGGCAACTGACCTTTTCCCAGTTAATTGAAAAGATGTCCAAAAATCCGGCGGCCATTCTGGGCATTGACAATGATCTGAAACCGGGTAATCCAGCAGATATAACGATTATTGATCCCGAAGCCTATCACACCATTGATCCGGATACCTTTTTCTCCAAGGGGGTGAATACGCCCTTTGTGGGATTTAATGTAAAGGGGGAGGCGTGGATGACATTGGTTCAGGGTCGGGTGGTGTTTGAAAAGGATGTTTAACCGTTTGATGGTTATTTTTTTGCTGCATTACAGATGCCTTTAAATTTGTCTGGGACTTGCTCACAACATGGGCCACTTTGTCTGTACATCTCTGCAGTTAAAAAAATAGGATCGTAAAGGGGATAATGAACACTTGTTCTGCACATATTCTGGTGGTGGATGATGAACTGAGCATGCGTGAGTTACTTGATGTGATGCTCACCCAGGAGGGGTACGGGATTTCCCTTGCCAATAATGGGAAACAGGCTCTTAAAATCATTGAAAAGAAGTCCTTTGATATGATTTTGTGTGATATTCGCTTGGGAGATCTCACCGGGCTTGATATTTTGCGGGCGGCCAAGCAGAAAGACCCGGACACTGTTGTGATAATGATTTCTGCCTTTTCCACCACAGCGGTGGCGGTGGAAGCCATGAACGAGGGTGCCTTTGATTTTGTTCCTAAACCTTTTAACACTACGGAACTTAAGCGCTCCATTGAGAAGGGGCTGGCACTTAAACGACCTGATTGTCTCCGGAGAAATCGATCTCCCAGGGAAGAGGGCCATGCCCATTTCGGCAAAATCATTGGAGACAGTTCCGGTATGGTGCGCATCTATGAGCTCATCCGCCAGATTGCCAATACTAAGACCAATGTGCTTATTTCCGGGGAAAGCGGCACGGGTAAAGAACTTATTGCCCGGGCTATTCACGATCTGAGTGACCGACAGGACAACGCCTTTGTGGTGGTGAACTGTGCGGGTATTCCGGAAACCCTCATTGAAAGTGAGTTTTTTGGCCACACCCGGGGATCATTTACCGGGGCAGT
Organism: Desulfocicer niacini; assembly: GCF_054657595.1. Taxonomy (NCBI): domain Bacteria; kingdom Pseudomonadati; phylum Thermodesulfobacteriota; class Desulfobacteria; order Desulfobacterales; family Desulfobacteraceae; genus Desulfocicer; species Desulfocicer niacini. The sequence continues at coordinate 8,940 of NZ_BAAHYK010000022.1, read as the reverse complement.
GTCCGACAAAAAAGGGTTGTTTGAAGCGGCCCACCAGGGTACCATTTTTTTGGATGAAATCGGGGAGCTTACCCCCATGCTCCAGGTGAAGCTGTTGCGGGTGGTACAGGAGACTTCCGTGAAACCCGTGGGGGGAACTTCAGAAATACCTGTGGATGTGCGTATCATCTCCGCCACCAATAAAAAATTAGAAAATGAGGTGATAGACGGCAATTTCCGGGAGGACCTTTTTTTCCGGCTTAATGTAATCCCCATCAAGGTGCCGCCGTTGCGGGATCGGGCCGGGGATGTTAATCTTTTGGCCAACCACTTTATTGAAAAATATTCTGCAAAGATGCAAAAGGATATTTCCCGGATATCGTCCTATGCCCTGGATTTTTTGAATCAGTATACCTTTCCTGGTAATGTTCGGGAGCTGGAAAATTTGATTGAACGCAGTGTGGCGTTGTCTTCCACCAATATTATTCTGCCTGAGAGTTTGACTATTTCCACACATAAGAGACGTCGGTGGATAGAAGGGATTAAAGACCAGCGCTTTGATCTGGAGGAGGTGGAGAATGGCGTTAATCTTGATGAGATTCTTTTTTCCATTGAAGGGGCTTATTTGAGGAAGGCTATGGAGGTTTCCGGGGGTAATAAGAGTCGTGCTGCTGAGTTGCTGGGTATAAATTTGCGGTCTATCCGGTATCGGATTGCTAAACAGGGGGATGCTGAAGGGGAAGGGAAAGATCATTAATGTGAAAAAACACGATGCCCTATGGAGTTAAATTGGGAAAACGCCTTAGATTCACTAGTATAATGCTCTTCAGGAAGGCACTGTTTTGGTAATATATTTGATGGATGCTTTCGTGAAATTGGTTGACCGTGTTCATGTTTAAACTTGTAGATATAAATTTTGTTATGTTTCTACCCAAATTTGTCAATGAACAGAGTTCCTATTGAAGTAGATTCTTTGTGTGAAATTGCGTTTGTAATAAATATTTGTTATATATATCAGTATTTTAAGGTGTGTATCTTTGAGAGGATCTAAGCTTTGGTATGATTTATGCTTTGACTAAATATGTATTTATGTTATTTTTTTAATCCAATAATCCATTTCAGGAGGACATTATGTCTCAAAAAGTTAAAAGAAATGAAAAAGGTTTTACGTTGATTGAGTTGATGATCGTTGTCGCCATTATCGGTATTTTGGCAGCCATCGCTATTCCAAATTTTCTGAACTATCAGTGTAAGGCTAAACAGTCTGAAGCAAAATCCAATCTGGGAACCATCCGGAGCATGCAGGAAGCATATTTTGCAGAGCATGATGAATACGCTGTCACTATGGGGGCTATTGGTTTTTCAACAAAAGGAAATAATCGATATACATATACTAGTGCTGGAACCACGACTTTTACTGCTACAGCGACATCCCAAGGTAATGGTGTTAAAACTGCAGCGGGAGATGATGTTTGGACAATTACTAACGATGGAACTTTAACCAACACGACTAACGCATGTCAGAACTAAAATAGGATTTTTTTCTATAATGTTCGTTATGGGGCGTATTTATCGTTTTGATATTTCGCCCCTATAATTTTACTTTTGGTGGTTTTTGTTGGATTTCGGGGTCTTGTTTTTTACTTGATTGTGAGATCTTGAAAATTTTCGGCAATACATTCGATAGTTTGAAATATAATATATTTTTGATATTTCTAAAACCCTATTCAGTGCTCCTGCGGCACACTGAATAGGGTTTTGAAAATGGGTATGATGCGTGCCGCAGCACACTGAACAACGAGTTGGTGCAGTAAAACCACGTGGGGTGCTCCTCAACTCAGCATTCACTTATTTGTTCTATGTGTTTATTGATATAAAGACATGATTAAAAATTAAAAAGGACCAAAATGTTTTTTTAAAATATATAAATTTGTTGATTATCTATTTGATAACAATGCCTGAACTTCAAAATTAATGATTAAACCCTCAAAATGAGCGAATAGAGAGTTATAATAGAGTCAGGTATTAAGTGCCGTTGTGCATAATGAGACCTAATAACGTAACATGAGCCTTTTTTTAAGATCACGCCTAAATTTTGTTTGAGCGAGGTGATCATGATGGAACATTTTTCTGATATATCAGAAGGTTTTACTTTAATTGAATTGATGATTGTTGTAGCAATTATTGGCGTTCTAGCAGCCATTGCAATTCCAAACTTCATTCTTTATCAATGCAAGGCCAAGCAGTCTGAAGCAAAATATAATTTGGGCGCGGTAAGAACAACAGAAGAGGCATACTTTGCGTCATATGATATGTACACCACAAGCCTGAGCGCCATCGGATTTGCCACAAAAGGAACTTCAAATTATTCTATCATTATTTCTGTCCCCACATCGACAACCTTCCTTGCGACTGCCACCGCAACATTACAAGGTAGAAATGACAGGTGGACCATGAATCAGGATGGTGTCCTCAATAATTTAGATAATGCCTGTAAATAATAATTTAATCTTTATTGGCTTAACGATATGAAAATATTAATATTATGTTTAATATTTATTTTTTCGACAATTACCTTTTCCCTGCAATCAGATCTGATGACTCATCGATTTTCATACACATTTGACAATCCTGACTGTCCATGGTGCGAGACTCAAAGTGGTGATGAGATTACATATCTTCCCCTGAACACACTTCCCGCCCGACTGTTTTCGCCAGCTGATCCTGATTTTTTGAGTGATTTAATATGGATGAGAACCTGCTATTATTTTGGGGCACACTCCATTACGGATAACCAGTATGATTATCTGTCATTCCTGCTTGAACTCATTACCGATCTATCGCCAAAGTGGGAACTGCCTTACACTTTTGGGGCTATATCCCTTTTTATTGAGGCAGATTCTCCTTTTCAGGCCATGGGCATCATCGATAAAGGATTGAAACATCTTCCCTTGGTTTGGGAATTACATTTTCTCAGTGGATATATAGCCTGGAAGCATTTCAAGGATATGGAATCCGCCTCCATTTCTTTATTAAAAGCTTCCAAGATTAAAGGAGCACCTTCATATCTAGCAAGCCTTTCTGCCACATTAGCTCTGAAATCAGACAGCCAGGATTTTATCGATATGTTTGACAGAGCTGCATTGGAAATTATAGACAACTCGCAACAAAGACAAGTCATACAAAATAAAATAAGAAAAATGGAAACAGACGATCATGACTGATACGACTCTTGAATGGAATAATGTCAATTATTCTATCCGACAGGGTTTTCTCATGAAGCCGGTCAATATCATTAGAGATCTGAGTTTAAAAATACCCAAAGGCTTCTCTCTGGGGCTTGTCGGTCCCAACGGCGCTGGCAAGACAACCACTATCAAACTTGCAGCAGGAATACTTAAACCGGACACAGGCTTTGTATCAATTGACGGGAAATCTGTTTTTGCCTCTTCCATTAGATCCAAAATTGGATTTTTGACTGAAAGTCAATATATTCCCCCATATCTGAAACTTGGTGAATGGTTGGAAATGTTAGGTTCTTTGTCAGGCCTGCCCCGTAAATATTTAAAAAAAAGAGTTCCCTTCCTTTTAGATAAATTTGAATTGACTCACAAAACCGACACCCTTTTGAGTGCCATGTCAAAAGGGGAGACGCAGCGGGCGGGATTTGTCCAGGCGTTTTTGCACGAGCCTGAGATTTTGATTCTTGATGAACCTATGAGTGGATTGGATCCTCTGTGGAGAGCAAATATTCACGATATCCTCATGGAATTCAAGAAGAGCGGTGGTACTCTGCTTTTCAGCTCTCATATCATGTCGGATGTCGAGAGACTCTCGGATCGTATAGCGATGATCGCTTCAGGCAGTATACAGTGGGAAGGAAGTTTTAAGGATTTGCCCGTTATTGAAAAAAAATATCAAGTTGTTTTTAATATTAATGAGTCTGATCCTCAAATGATAGAGCGCATTAAATCGACATTTCACATGAATCACATTGAGAGACAGCCTGACGGATCGTTTTTTGTTAAATTGGACCATGTAGGAAAAAAACAACTGATAGCACTTGCCAGTCAGCAGGATGAAATATCAATTGATTCTTTAACGTCGGTTTATCCGAGTTTCAAGGACATGTTCAAATGAATAGAAGAATCATTCAGATTATGACCCTGGCATTCAATATTGTCAGAGAAAATATGCGCAATAAAACTTTTATTATCCTCTTCCTTTCCGGTGTAATGTTTTTTGTTTTGTCAGATATACTGGGGAATATGGCCATTGGCGACAAAAAACGAGTCATTCTGAATATGGGTTTCTGGATTATGGGATACTGGGGGGTGATCAGCGCTATCTTTTTGGGCGCTCAGGTCATTCAGCAGGAAATTACAAAGAAAACTATCTATTTAATTCTATCAAGGCCGGTGGGCAGGACCGAATTTTTTATTGGAAAATTCTGTGGTATCGTTGTGGTGATGGCCATTCTTTTTTTTATGCTTTCCTCCGCTTTTTCAATTCAATTGTTGATTGCAGGAAAATCGCTGACATTCTCTTTCTTTATAACGTTGTTTTTTATTTTTTCGGAATGGGTTGTACTTGCCGCATTCAGCCTTCTTTTTGCGGTTATGACGTCTCCACTTTTACATGGATTTATCCTCACCAGTTTATTCTTTTTGGGACACTGGAGCAAATATCTTTATATCTATTCTGTCAACACATCTGAAATTTTTCTTAAAAAATTGTTAATATTGTTATATCATGCCCTTCCCAACCTAGAAGCCTTAAATTATCGTGCTCCAACGCTTTACAATGAACCAATTGAACTGAACATGATGATTAAAAGTCTTCTGCTGTCATGCTCCTGGAGTATCACTGCACTGTTGGTGGCTATTTTGATCTTCAGATCAAGAAGACTTTTGTAAAAGATATTGGAAAAATACTTTGACTGAAAGATTTTGTCCAAAGAGGATATCCGCTTTTTTGTTGATATCTATTTTTATTAGCTTGATTTACAGTAATACTTTTAATGCTTCTTGGCATTTTGATGATTTTGGAAATATTGTCGAAAATCCCAAACTTCATATATCAGATCTTTACCCCGCTTCTCTTCTGAATTCCATGAAAGCCGCAATAAACGGTGGCTATTACAATGGTAATTCTTTTTATCGTCCCGTGGCGATGCTGTCCTTTGCACTCAACTGGTACTTTGGAAAGAGTAATGTTTGGGGATACCATCTTGTTAACACGGTTATCCATATCATTTCTGCTTTATTCTTGTATCTTGCCACCCTGCACTTATTTAAAACAAATAATTTAAGAGAAAAATATTTGAAGGAGAGATATTCCATTGCCCTTCTCTCTACCATTCTATGGGTTATTCACCCCATTCAGTCCCAAGGCGTTACCTATATTGTCCAGAGAATGGCCTCCATGGCGGCCATGTTTTATATCATTTCTATTTATTGTTATTTAAAAGCTCGCCTGGCATCATCCACAAGGGGACGTCTGGTTTTCTGTTTGCTTTTTTTGTTGAACGGAATTTTGGCTGTTGGGTGTAAAGAAAATGCTGCGCTTCTCCCGTTGAGTATTCTTCTTGTTGAAATTATATTTTTTCATAAATTGGAGCAAATATCTTTTCAAAAAAAAATGCTTTTCATATTAGGAGGCATTTTCAGTATAATATTTTTAATTGGTGCCGCATTTTTGTTTTATAAAAATCCTTTTGGTTTTTTGAACGGTTACACTCATAGGCCGTTTACCCTTTGGGAAAGATTGATGACTGAATCCAGAATTTTAATTCTATATTTTAAGCAGATAGTTTATCCTGTAGCCTCAAATTATTCAATTGTACATGATATCAAAATATCTAAATCTTTATTTTCTCCCTGGAATACCTTACCGTCCATTATTGCAATTGCCTCTCTCTTGGGCATTGGTGTTGCAAATATAAAAAAACGGCCATTTGTGAGTTTTGTAGTATTGTTTTATTTTGTGAATCACCTTGTGGAGTCCACCATCCTTCCTTTGGAATTGATTTTTGAACATCGAAATTATCTACCCTCAATGTTTCTTTTTCTTCCTGTTGCAGCGGGCTTGCATAACGCCTTGACTTTTTATCGAAAAAGAAATCAGTGGATGTTTTCTGTGATTGCAATTAGTGCAACCGCTTTTTTGTTTTTAACTGGTTTTACAACCTATACCCGCAATTTTGACTGGCAGACGGAGGAGACGCTGTGGAAAACGGCCATTAAGACGGCGTCGGGTAACCCCAGGTGTTATCAAAATTTGGCAAGCCTTTATTACCAACGGAATGGGATGTATGACATTGCCATTGCATTAAATAAAAAAGCCTTGTCCCTGGAGGATAAAAGCCCTGATTATTCCAGGATGGTCTCCTATGACAACCTTCAATTTAATTATATGCAAAAAAAAGAATTTGATAAGGCTGTTTTTTATGGGCAAAAGGCTGTGGAAGCCTACCCTGACTCCAATAATGCCAGATACAATTATATTGTCAGTCTGCTTTCCACGAATCAACTGGAGACCGCTGAAAAGCAAGTTGGTATTTTGATTCATGAGAAGAAACGACCGGATATTGTTTATCTCTATATGAAAGCCCATCTGCTGTTGAAAATGGACAGGCCCCGTGAAGCAAAATCCTATATTTTGAAATCATTTAAACTATCACCGTTAAATGCCAAATCTCAAATGTACCTTGGATTATACCATTTTCACCTCCATAATTCAGCCAAGGCAAATCATTATCTCAGTCTGGCCATTGATGGCATGAACTTTGATGATCAATTATTTTTATATTTTGTGCTTGTTGAAAATGCAGTTAATGCGGACCGTTTCGATATGGAAAACTTGTATTTAAAGCAAATGTTATCTCGATTTCCCTTGCCGGTAATTTTAGATAAGATTATGGAACTGGAAAAAGAAACTTTCCCAATGGTTGATCTTTCTCTTGGAAGATTAAGGGAGTCTGTAAAACTTGCAATGAATAAACAGCTGTAGAATTGGCAGAAACAGGGTCTGTGAATTGTTCTTTTTAAATATAAAAAAAATGGTGCATTTGAAGTTCAGACCCGTAAATTTTTATTTGATAAGTCTTTGCTTAGCCATTTTTCTTCTTTGCATTTGCATTATCATACTGAGCCTGGCCCCCCCCATCAGCCGAGATGCCCTGGTGCATCACCTGGCAATACCCAAGCTTTACCTGGAACATGGCGGTTTTTTCCCACTGCCCTGCATGTCTTATTCCTATTATCCCATGAACCTTGATCTGTTATATATGGTAGCTCTGTATCTGGGGTCTGACATAGCGCCTAAATTTATTCATTTTTCCTTTGCTTTGATGACAGCGGTATTAATTTTTAAATATTTAAAAAAACGGATGGATACCAACTGGGGACTTTGGGGCGCGTTTCTTTTTTTGTCCATTCCCATTATCATAAAACTTTCCATCACCGTATACGTTGATTTAGGTTTGATTTTTTTCTCCACTGCTGCTTTGCTGGGTATATTGAAATGGATTGAGACAGATTTTAAAGTTAAATATTTACTGTTAGCAGGTACCTGTTGTGGATTGGCCATGGGTACCAAGTACAATGGCTTGATTGTTTTTTTTCTTTTGACATTATTTGTTCCTTTTATTTATTCTCGCTTTAAAATTGGTACTTCTAATATTCAGATTAAAGCTGTTGGGGCTGGTTTGATTTTTGGATTAATGGCCCTTATTGTTTTCTCTCCATGGATGACCCGAAATTATGTTTGGACCCGGAATCCCGTTTATCCACTTTATAATAGTTATTTTAATGTTCAAATGAACCCGAAATGCGATATCAGTTCTAAGATTGAAGCTTTGCCTCAATCTGTGGAAAGAAAAATGGCGATTGGCAGGTTTGCCTACAGAAAGTTTGTATATGGAGAGAAGTGGTGGGAAATCGTATTGCTGCCGATAAGAATTTTTTTTCAGGGAAAAGATAATGATTTTCAGCTTTTTGATGGAAAACTTTCCATTCTGTTATTGTTTCTTCCTCTTTTTTCTTTTGTGTCTATTCCTGGCAGTATTGATCCATATAAATCTGAAAAAAAGATTTTGGTCTCATTTTCTGTTTTATTTATTTTGTTTGCTATTTTGGGTAGTGTCGTTAGGATAAGATATCTTTCACCGGTGATCCCTTGTCTGGTGATTTTATCAGTATATGGTTTGAAAAATATTATTTTTTTATTGCGGAATAGTTATTTTAAAACAATGAAAAGGGAAATTGTTTTCGGATTTTGGGCACTGCTCTTGATCTTTTTTACTTGGTCCCATGGCGGTTATTTTTTAGAACAGTTTGAATATATTAAGCCTTTTTCCTATCTTAGCGGCAACGTTTCAAAAGACGAGTATATAAGTTCGTATCGGTATGAATATCCGGCATTTCAATATATTAATGAGCACCTTTCTTCCAATGCTAAAATTTTGTTCTTTTATATTGGCAAGCGTGGCTATTATTGTAATCGTGAATATTTTCCAGATGAAGGTCGAAATATAAAATTGTTGTATGGATTGATTAATAGTGTTTCTTTTCCATGGGAAATTCGGGATGAGCTTCACAAATTAGGGATTACACACTTGATGATAAATAATTCATCTTTTAAAGATCGCATATTTTCAGATATAAAGGATGAAAACAAGAGGAATCTGTTTTTGGATTTTATCAGGAATTGGAGTGAAATGAAGTTTGATGAAAAGGGGTTTTCAATTTATGAATTAAAGGAAACGTGAACCTTAGTTTTAATGCTTAAATAAGCCTCCTTTTATGATAAAGTTTGGGCTATGATGACTTAGACGAGACAACCCCCCACTGTTAGGATAGTTGTCACATGAACTGAAAAACTCTATTATAGAAATACAGGAGGAAGTTCATGCGATACACAACGGAACGAAGAGAAGCTGTACTCAAAAAAATGATGCCA